>JBPCXN010000211.1:0-30830 GCA_051008495.1 Endozoicomonas sp.
AGTTAATACACGGAGTACAGGAGCAAAGAGATGAAAATACTGCCCGCCCTTCTGGCCCTGGTGCTGATCCCCGCCGCACTGGTGATAGCTGCACCCGTTGGCCAGAAGAATACTGGCGAAAGTGACCTCAAGAGCCGGCTGACCCCGATGCAATACAAGGTCACTCAGCAGGATGGCACCGAGCCACCCTTCAAAAATGAGTACTGGAACAACAAGCAGCCCGGGATCTATGTCGACATTGTCTCTGGCGAGCCCCTGTTCAGCTCCAAAGACAAGTTCAAGTCCGGCACCGGCTGGCCCAGCTTTACCCGGCCGCTGGAGACTGCCAATATCCTTGAAAAAAGTGACAACTCTTTTTTCATGAAGCGAACCGAAGTTCGCTCCAGAGGAGCTGATTCCCATCTGGGGCACGTTTTTAACGATGGGCCAAGGCCAACCGGTTTACGCTATTGCATCAATTCTGCCGCACTGCGTTTTGTGCCGGTGAGCAAGCTGGAAACTGAAGGTTACGGTCAATACCTGGGGATATTCAAGGCAGGGAAGAAATAATGAAGACAGGCAAGATTCTCAAAATCGCTCTCTCTTTCCTGCTGATCGCCCCACTGGTGACAGGCAGTATCGCTAAAACGGTCAAGGAGACAGAACAAACTGAAACGGCGGTTTTTGCCGGTGGCTGTTTCTGGTGTACGGAGTCAGACTTTGAAAGGGTTGAGGGTGTGGTTGAGGCTATCAGCGGTTATACCGCTGGCCGTGAGAAGAACCCCACTTACAAGCGTGTTTCTGCTGGCGTTACCGGACATACAGAAGCTGTGAAGGTGATATATGATCCGCAGAAAGTCAGTTATGCCGAGCTGCTGGAGGTATATTGGCCAAGTATTGACCCAACAGTGAAGGACAAACAATTCTGCGATACCGGCAGTCAGTATCGAACGGGGATCTATTACCAGGGAGAGAGCCAGAAAAAGCTGGCCCTGGCTTCACTGGTGAAGCTGGAAAAAAGCAAGCGGTTCAAGAAAATCTACACCGAAGTGGAACCACTGGGTGTGTTCTATGAAGCCGAGGGCTATCACCAGAATTACTACAAAGAGAGCCCGATCCGCTATAACTACTACCGTTACAGCTGCGGCCGAGACCAGCGCCTGAAAGAGCTCTGGGGAGAGGATGCTCTCAAGCATTGAGGGATTGTCCAGGAAACAAGCCCAGGAAGAAACCCGGGTAGAAACAAAAGTGCCATTCATGCAGGCCAGCTACGTTCTCTCAGCGATTGATTGGGCTGTGGTAAAATCCGGCCTGCCCCAAACCCGGTAGTGCAATCGCCATCAGTCGCTTGTGCCCGTCCAATACTGAAGTGTCTGCCAGAATTTATTGGTGGATTCTGGCTTCTCAGGCGTTTCTGAAACCCCTTCGATTGCCTGTTGTTGTGGTGCCTGTGGGCTCTCAGTGCTGGATTCTGTTCCTGCAGTACCGGCAACTTCCTCAGTATGCACTATAACTTCGGACGGTACACTGTCGTCTTGACTGGTCGCACCTCCAGCAAATACGTTTGCTCTCTCTTCCTCACTTATCGTTACTCTCTCTCTGACTCCCTGCTCGGCACTACCGGGAGCCCGCACTGGCAGTGCTTGCCCCTGACAACGGCCAGGCCTGATTTCGTCTAACGCGATGTCAGACGCACCTTTCTGTTTAGGCTGTTTAGGAAAACGGCGATGGAGAGGTTTTGAGTCATCAGTATCCGATTGATCGAAGTCCATGGAGCGTTTTCGGTAGAAATACCTTACGATGCAGGCCACTGTAGCAGCAGCTGGGATAAGAACACTCACTACGATGACAGCCGTTGAAGTGACGGCGGCAACAACCGTTCCTGTGAATGATTCAGGGCATGTGATCAGATCATCTTGACTATACATCTCAGCATTGGACATTTCTTTAAGCTGCTGAAGCTGACCTGTATCTTTATTAAGCGCTAATATCAGTCGGTTATTGGATACTGCTATATGGGTGCTGCCTGACTGGATCAGTCCTTCATGGGTAGTAAAATTGGTAAAGTCGGTATTATTAAAGTAAAAATGAAGCAAAACTGGCGGTGTAGTATCCATCATAGAATACACCGATTCATCCGGATCAATAGCCAGTATTGGCCTCCCCTTGGGGATAAACACCTCATCCTTCAGAACAAACTCTTCAACGTCTGGAAATGCTAATCTAACCTCATATTTAAACAGACCAATACGAAAACGAGTTGCAAAGATCAGAGTTTCATTATCAGGAAATGCTGCTGCTACCCCTTCATAATGATCTCCTCCGGCAATAGGGATATCTTGTCCGATTTGCTCAATTCTGTTACTGGTTATTTTAAAGCGACGCACATGAGTTCCGCAGGTAACCACAGATATATATTCACTCTGTTGATTCTGACAAGCATGATTGACGGAAGAAAATGATAAATCAGACTGACTGTCACTTTCACACTGAACGGCGATAAGTTCATTCATACTACAGGTTCGGCCATCACAAATGTTAATATCGTATTGTGAGAAGGTGGTTTCATTACCATCAGGGTTGATGATGCCGGGTGGTGTTACAAGTACTATATTGCCCTGAGACGGACAGAGTACACCTTCAGGAATGGATATGAACTCGCCATTTTTTAAGCCAAGCTGGCTACAGATTGTTTTCGCTACTGTTTCGTCATAAGGTTGTTTGTTCGGTTGAGAGCAAAAATAGGTAATATCATGATCAGCTTCAGGGTTGTTAAATTTTGCCAGAAAACCTGAAAACTCGTTCGGCCACTCCTGACAACCTCTCCATAAAATAATATTTGCATCACTGAGCGAACGACGACAAGACTGCCCCTGATGTTCACTTCTATCGAGGATTTCTCCGGGGGTGTCTCCGGAGGCAGTAGAAAGGCTTCTTAACCAAATATCACCATAGGGAAGATATTCGATGAAGCGATCATTTCCTATGGCGCAGAACTTATTTAACCGGCCTGCAGACGTCAATGTCTGGGGAACTTCCGGCTCCATTGCATCAATAATCGGAAGATCCGGGTTACTTTCATCCAGTTCCAGCATCATCATGTTTCTGCAGGCTCCGCCTATCCAGAGAAACTGAGTCGATTGAGTTGAAACAAATGAATGACTTTCAAGAAAAAATTTGTCGATATTTGGGCCAAGATAGGTTGTTCCTAAACTGATTAGCTGTGATTGGCTCTGTTCAGGCAGGGCCTGGGAATCAATAACATTTACGTGGAGAGTTACCTGAAATCCTCCTGCAGAAAATTCCGCCTGCTGATTACCGACAGGGCAGTCTGGTGTATAGGTAATTATATAGTTACAGCATTTGTCATCAGACGGGTTCAACTCACAAAACTCGTTCATCATTCCTCCCCCGGCTTCTATACGCCACTGAGTGCCACCAGACAACTGGGGCTCCGGGAAGGTTATATCAGGCCCGTTTCCATTAGAACAAATGGTGACGACTCTCTGTTCAATGCCCGTGTTGTTCTGAAGATAAACGGAACCAAAGTCAGTAGGCAGGGTCAGGGTAAAAGGCTGATCTATATCAGTGCACTCAAAGACAAATGGCGCCCTGGAAGTAGCAGATTCTGGAAACGGCAGCATGGAGCAGGATTCGGGTTCCTGAGCCTGCAGCGAGGACACACCGGAACCGTAACTCAGGATTATGCTGGCAAGCAGCATCAGCGATGCCCAAAAAAAGCTCCTTAAAATACTCAGGATACTGCTCATTTTCTGGCCCTTTGATGTCAGGGGGTGGAACTCTCCCAGGGGGTTGGAAGATAGCACGACAGGAGTTTGATTAATTTGTCACGGGCGAATGTGTTTTCATATAAGTGCAGATGACCGTTGCTTTTCCCGGTCAGAAAAATCAATCCTGTAGGAGTTGTAATCAACTGGCCGGGATTTCTGAATGGAAGGGTTGCAAGATAGATCTGTTCTGTTATTTTTCTACCGATTTTTTTTATCATATACTGATAAAGTTTCGGATTTTCATCTCGGGAGCTGATGACAGCGTATATTGTCCTGGGGTGTCTACTTTGCTCATCATGTAACAGTGAATTGAGAAGTTTCTGAAACCTTTCCTGATTATAAGCGATGTCGTCGTTGCTACCGCTGCCATCGCTGTTATCACTGTAGGCACCGGAGCCTTGTGCCTCTGAACTGTTTCCGGAGCTGGTAAAAACAGCGCTGCCAGAACTATCATAGACAGTATTCTCTTTACCAGACTGATGAAAAGCATTTGACCGACAATGCGCGTTTTTTAAGGTCGAGTTAACAGAGAAGTGACTGAAATATTTATCATGCGTTGTTGTTATGCCGTGAGTTTGTTTAAACTCCGATTGATCCAGTTGGAAAACCCTAAGGTCATGCCTGTGCCCTGTAATAATTGACTCGGGGCTCAGGATCGTCCACAGGGCAACTGGGGGATACGGTATTTCATAAGATGCTTCTAAGCTACGACCATCTTCAGTAATGATTTCCAGTCTGTCACCAGCCAATAGTGGATATCCTTTGGAAAAGCGTTCGTAGGTACTGTAATCAGGGTAGTTAATTCTGCACTCATGGCAGGCTACCCGTGCCTGAGGTTCTGCCCATAAGTCCATCACGGAGTTTGAACAGTGGCTGACACATTCATTCACATTGTTTTCTTCACCTGAGCACTCGTAACTGAGAAGGTTCTTTAAAGGTGGGTTGCCTGTACCCTGATTATCATGAACCGGAGCCAGTGGAATACCATCGCCCCACCCCAGTTGCCGACAAAGGACACTGGCGGTCTGTTTATCGATGCCGCCACAGACCGGCACGTTAATTTCAGGGTGGATAATAGATGAGTCTGTTTCTCTTGTATACATAGCAGGACTCATTGATGCAATTGTGCCCAGGATTTCAGAATCAATAGAGGGTTCAATGGTCAATGTCATTTTGTCTTTCATTTCAAACCCTACTGTAGATGAGTTGCAGATAGTGCTTGTTTCTGAAAGAGAGTTGTTCTGGATACTCTGGATACTCAGGTTGTTATATACTTGCGAATATCTTGCTATCCGTCCATTTCGGTAAAAATGGCTTCTGTCCCAGGCTTTGCCATTTTCACAGTAAGAATCCTCTTTGCATAGCGCCAGGTCATTCGTGTGAAAAGATAAAGGCGTAAATTTCCTGGTGAGCGGGTGTATAGAAAAAGTAGCTGAATTTGTATCACCATATATCGTTAGATGATAGTTGTCAGGATTGAATGACATTCTGTTTATTACAGTTTTGTGCCAGACCAGGTCGCTGTATGGATAAGCTGGCTCGCGCTCCTCGTTTTCTTGTCTATTTTTAGCTATTACTTTTAGTGGGATTATTTCTGTTGTAGATGGGAAAACAAGTTTCAGGTGATCCTCGAAAGAACCTTCACGCTGGGAAGAAAAGGTCAATCGGATCGTTTTGCAATGAAACCCCGCCGGATCTTCCAGCAGCATTAGCAGATCATTGCTTTGAATTTGCCAGGAGTCTGAAGATAGTTCTGTTTCCAGAGCAAGCGCCTCTTGCTGTTCAGAGCATACAAAAAAGGATGTGTCGGTCCGATATGAGCCAGATGAGCCAGTAGCCTTTGATGCTGTAATATTAGTCAGATATATGATGTCAATTTTTGTCCCCCCCATAGTGGTGGGGGGAAACAACAGAACAAAATACACCAAAAAGGCGGTATAAAGGATTTTCTTTTGATGGTTCATTGGTCACTCCAGAATAATTGAAGCACACCTTTGGATTTTGAAAAAACCCCAATATATCCGCCACTGGTTGTAATCAGCTGGCTGGGCTTTTTGACTAGCACATTTTTATAATAGTGAAACAAACCGAGAAAATAGCGCCTGCTTTCATCGACACTAACATTAAATAGCTTGGGAATTCCCAAACGGGTTTGCATTAAGAAAACCCGCCTCTGATCGGGATGAGGTGCAATCAGGTTGTTTTTATCTCTAAGCTTTTTCTGGCTACTTAATACATAATTTCTTCCCTGTTTACTGAATAGCGCCAGCTGGTCTTCGTTGCCCGCCACCAGTGTATCGTCGCCTAACAGGGTGGAGTAGGTAATAGTGATATCCTTATCAAGCGGCCACTGTTCCTGATGCGTAATTGCATTATTATATAGACCTGTCAGCAGTCGGGAGCCACAGCTTAAGGCTGAAAGTACATCAGAATGAGGGCACCCCATCCTGCCTGGCTGGAAAACAGGAACTTCCTTATCACAGTGAATATATACAAGCCCCTTGTCACACACAGGCGAGTGACCAAGATATTGTGTAGTTCTTTCACGACTACTGATCTCAGACCAAGGCAGTCCAGCTGTTTTTTCGGAGATAGTTCCGTTCCAGTATTCATTCTTTATGCTGGGTTTAACAATGACGCAGTCATCTATTGTTTCCGCATCATCCGGACAATCGATTTCAAGCCTGTTGGAATAAGCTTCAGGCATTGCTTCCAGAACCATTCGCCCCTTCTTTCCCAGGCCCAGCTGTGAACAGATCAGGTTGACTACCTTCTCAGGTATGACCGTCGTATTACCCCCTGGACAAAATAGGGTTAGATCATTTTCTTCACGTTCAGTTGTACGGCTTTTTACAGCCAGAAAACCTGATGAAGGCTCATGATTTCGACCCTGCAAAGCGTGCCAGAGGAAGATTCTTCCGTTACGGCGTTCACGTCGGCAAAAGTCAAATGCTTTGAAACGCTGGTGGCTTTTACGAGGGGCCTCATCCTCGTATTTCATCATCCCGGCACTAGCGTATGGTGGTATATATAAATAGTAGTTAGTATCCCGGGTATGACAGATAGCCTCTGCAGATGTAACCCCCAGAAACCTAGGCTCCCTGACGGATGTAATCATCCAGTTATCGGTATTGAGGTAAATGGATCGGTTGCGAGCCATGGGCCTGTGTCTGAACAGTGTTATTTTCAGCTCACTTTTGTTTTGATACAGGGCTACATAATCCCACTCTTTACCGACAAAGAGCTGGCCAACTTCCTTCAGTCGGGTAGAGTCAGTTGATGGAAATGCATTAATTGATAGAGTTTGGCGGAAGTCCTGCCCTTCCGGTAAACCTTGGAAACCAATACCCGCAGAAAAAAGACCGGTATCGCCTGAAGGAGTGTAGTTAATTTCAAATGACCGACATTTACTCGCCTCAGTACCGGAAAAGTGGAAAAAAGAAAAGTCATTAAGGAATATCTCCTGCATTGTCCAGTTACCGGCTCCTTCCAGGTAAGGAGATACAGAATCGATTAAAGGAGATCCACACATCAAAAAATTTCTTTGCACCGGTGTACTGGCATTTTCAAGCAAAAGATCCCCCATGTGAGTCCAGAAGATAAGTGAATCTTCAAATGCCTCAAGCTTGGACTTTTCAGAGGCGACATAGTCCTGATAATAAATATTGGCATAATCCAAGCCCGGAAGAAGCATGAACAGAAGAACCCCGGGGCATCTCAACAAATAAGCCCATACCGACTTCCTGACAGGGGAAACATTCATATTGAAATAATTCCTCTGAGGGCAAAATGCTCACTTCATAAACTGTAAGCAGGAATTAATACCTGCAAGACATTGCAGGGGATAAACTGTTTTCGACAAGACTCCCGGAACCACTTGCGACCTCATTCGATCGAGCTTTGAGCATCTATGTAAAAATACAGCATGGGAACTATAGACGATTCTTGCCGTTCAAGGAAAAAGCCATTACCAGAAGAGAATGGAGTAACTGCTGAAAAAACGCAGGTAAAGCACTTCAGAACAAGGCTGGTTTTCCCGAGCCACACGACTGATGGCTGCTGCACTGCTTAAGTACCAGATCAAGCGACAGCAGCTTGCCATCCTCTTCCCGACAGATAGTGACTCGTCTCAAGATCGTTGGGCATCCCGTCTGGGTTCTATCGGAGGAAAGACCAATAATCTGGTCTTCCAGGATTTGCTCTGAGGTCGCTTCACTGGACTCAATCAATTATTCTAACGCAGGACAACAGGGACAGGCGGCTTCAGCCTCTTCCAGTTTTTTAACCGGAGAGTAGTGATTGTGTATCAAACAGCCATGAGCCGAAAATGCAGCTCGCCCGAATCTTAAAAACGGCTACAGAGCCCGGATCAGCAGCATTTTCATAATAAAAAGTTCCGGCGAAAAACGCTTATGGCTCTCTCGGGGCTAAATTACCCTGCCCCCAGTAGGCCGTCATTTTAGTAATCAGACCGTCGTCGTTGAATACCATCACATCCAGGGTCTGGACCACCATATTGGCTCCTTTTGGGTAGGCACGCATGGCACAGGCACCCCACTTCTCACGGGCACGAACCACGCCTTCCAGCTCCATTGCCTCCACCATATCGACAGCCTGCTGATAGAACTTTCGCAACGCGTCTTTTCCCTCATGGGGCTCTGAGCCAACAGGGTCCTCAACAATCGCATCGTCGCTGTAGAGTTCCAGGATTTTTTCCACGTCATCGCCACTCACGGCGTCTACATAGGCCTGCATGGCAGCAGCAATATGCTGGTCATTCAGTTTACTCATTGTTCTTATTCTCCGTGAGTTGGGTTATACACCGAGGGTGTAACCACCATCCAGGGTCAGGGTCTGACCGGTCATAAAGCTGGCCTGCTCTGTACACAAAAACAGTACAGAACCAGCGATATCTTCAGGCAACCCCCAGCGTTTCAAGGGCGTACGCTTGATAATCGGATCATTGAAATCTGGAATATCTTTCAGCATGCGCGTCATGCGCGTTTCAGTCAGGCCGGCGGCGACATTATTTGCCCGGATACCATGCTCGGCCCATGTCAGGCCCATGGACTTGGCCATCTGCACCAGCCCGGCCTTGGCCGCGCCATAACCGGGCACCATTTCATTGGCAAAAAAGGAAGTCAGCGAAGCAATACCTACGATGCAGGCGCCACCGGGAAGTTCACTGACCTTAAGGTGTTTGAAACAGGCCTGGGACATATGATAGGCCGACATCAGGTTAACTTTGATTGACTCTTCAAAACCCTCATGGCTCCACTCGTTGCCACCCGGCATGCTGGCGCCGGCGTTATTGATGAGAATATCCAGTCCGTCCAGTTCTTCGGCCAGTGCCTTGATAGCGTCAACGTCCTGCACCTTAAGACTCTTGAAGGTGAAGGCCGAGAGATCCACATCCTTATAAAGATCAGCACTGGCGCGGGTTCCGGTCACAATGACATCAGCCCCGGACCTGGCAAAAGCAGTGGCAATAGCATGGCCAATGCCACTGGTGCCACCTGTGACCAGCACTCTGGCGCCCTCGAAGTCGTAATTCGCCTTATTCTTCATTGTTTGTTCCCTGGTTAACCCCTTGCCCTCTTTACGGGGAAGGCTTTGTAGTAGAAATGAAAGCGTTCGCGGAGATCATCAGGGTCAACTCCGAACTGCCCCTTAAGGTCGTAGATCACGCGGCCATAATCATCTCTGTGGCCCTCAACAAACTGACTTAATTCAGAGCGTGACTGCTCCGTCATCTCAAGCCCTGCTTTGCTGTATATCTTTTCCACCCAGCCAAGATCATCCCGAATGAGCTCATGGAAAGGCACGTCAATACTCTGGGCTTCCGGCAATACACCGCGATCTCTGGCACAGGCATCCAGTAAATGTTCAACCCGGTCTGTCCAGTATTCCAGCAGCTCTTCAGCCATGATTTTCCTGCGGGTCATACGCTGTCCATAGGCCAGCATGGTGATCGCCGACTGAATAACAGAAACCGGGTCACGGTGGGTAATCGCTACTGTGGCGTCAGGAAACACCTTATGCAGAACCGGCAGCTGCTCAAGGTGCTGCGGGCATTTCAATACCCAGCGGGTTGGGCGATCTGTATCACGCTGTTGCCAGAGCAACAGTTTCAAAACATCCCGCATGTACTCATACTGATAGGCTTGGTCTTCCGCATAATAGTTGTCACGCCAGCGGGGGGAATAGTTCAGCCACTCATAGTTGTAGGAACCAAAGTTGGGCCCCATCAACTCCAGCTCTTCATGGATATGATCCGGGTTCATCGGATGCATGGCGGCCAGATAAGGGCTGACCTGTTGCATCATTGCCCAGGCATCTGCACAGCGTTTGTAGCGTGGGTCGGCGCCGTCTTTTCTCAGGCTTTCACCGGGCATGGGCACCGGCTCGTAAGACTCCCATAACGGCAGTGCTCGAAGACGGGAATCTGAAGCCATCAGATTCAGCAGATGCGTGGTGCCGGAGCGAGGCAACCCCGCCACAATAATGGGCTTTTCAATCTGGATATCATGAATTTCAGGGTGCCGGTTGAATTGATCCTGGATCAGCAGGCGGCTGGTAGCGTGCTGCACCAGCTTATTTCGAAGACTGAAACGGCCAACCCCTGTCAGGCCATCATCGGCATTCCATTCATCACAGAGCAGCGTCAGGCGTTCAATAAAATCGTTTTCGCCCCAATCGCTGCAGCCTGTTTTCTGTTCAGCCTCCTTCATAATAGAGTGACAGCTCAAATTCACAGACAGTCCTTCACCAAACTCCAGCGCAGCTTTCTGCATATCGCTAAAAACAGGGTTGATCAGGTCATCAATATAGATGTCACTGGACATAGACAGCACTCCCTTCCGGCCACTTATGTGAAAGACAGTGGCTTTGTATTACCACCCTTTAGCAGCTTGAGCTGGTTCTTCAGCCAGCCTTCCAGCCAGAAGTTATCAGCCGCTTCAGGGGCTTCCAGCAGCCTTTCGTGCACGCTGATTGCCAGATTTATGGCTGGCTGGTGTCCAGGATCTGCTTCCAGGGCGATATCCAGCAAATGCAGGGCCTGCTCACTCTGACCTTCAGAAAACTTCTTCTGAGCCCGTTCAACAATCGCCTCAAAGCCTGCCAGCTCGACCAGATCAGCATGAACACTGCTTGGAGGCACAGAATACAATTCTGTCGTTGAGTTGTGATGAAACCAGCCGGCATAGTTTTCCCAGATAGCGCGCACACCCCAGGAGACTTTGCCATAGCCCTGCCCGACTTCACAGTCATCAGGCAGCTGGATAGCCTGCATGAGTGAGTATAGGGATTTACCGGAGTTCATGCCCTTCACCACTTCTTCATGCACGTAGAGAATGGCGTCACGAATGGCAGTGACTTCTGTCCTGATCAGCTCTTTGCCAACCACGGGCCCATGATGGCCATACAGAATCACTTCAGCATTAAGATCCAGCACTGTTTGCGCTGCCTGGGCGCACACCAGGGCATCCCGGTAGCGGTCGCCACGGATGGTGACCAGGTTGGGGAAATGGCCGAAAGGGCAGCCGAAGAGATTACCCGTCAGCAGGATTTCATGCTGGGGCAGCCAGACCACCAGGGAATCATTGGTCTCGGCACCCTGAACCGCAATAAGCACGACATCCAGACCTCCCAGGGAGAATTCATACCGATCCTCAAAAGTGATATCCGCTGTCGGCCTGTCCTGAGCATTGTGTTTTGTGTAGCCGTGCTGCGCGTAGTGAGCGAAATCTTCAACAAATTTGTCCATAAACCGGAAGGCAGAACGGCGGGCTCTAAACGCCTGAAGTCGTTCGTCATAAGACTGGTGCTCGTCGTTTCCCGCCTGGGCGATGTAGCGCACATCCGGGTTTTTATCTCGAATGAATTTCACGCCTCCAACATGGTCGACATGTCCCTGAGTGGTGATGATGTATTGGATGTTGTCTGTCTGACTGGAGAGTTCGGTGAAGTTTTTATGCAATACCGGTGTCTCGAACCCCATACCGGTATTCACCAGAATGGCGCCCTCAGGGGTTTCAATCAGATAACTGTTGGAACAGGCCTCGGACATGACAATGAAGTCATTAAAACGCTGGCCACCGTCAAAGCGTGCAGCTGAAGGCGCATAGGGACGGGATTTGTACAGGGGGACTCTCATGGCAACCTCTTGAGCCTGAAAGCCCCCTGTAAAAGGTGGGGGGTATTCATGTTGCTCACGCTGTTTTTTTATCATAGTTAAGTCAGCGTATTAACTATATTCGGAAACCTCTGGGGAAAGCAACCAGTTAATACCGGGTATTAACTAATAAAAAGACTAAGTGTATCCTAACTCCAACCTTCCTATCACCTGCTACCCGGTACGGAGTCACTGGACATTAATGTCAGAGCATACAAAACCCACCCGCAAAGATGGTCTGGCCACCAAGCAGAGCCTGATAGACGCCGCTGAACGCCTGTTTGCCGAGCAGGGTATTGATAACGTCAAACTGGTTGATGTCAGCCGCGCTGCCGGACAGAAAAACAGGACCGCAGCCCAGTATCATTTTGTCGACAGAAGCGGCCTGATTCACGCCGTACTGGATAAACACAGTGTGCACATAGCCAGGCAACGGAAAAAACTACTGGAAGAGTTGGATCAATCTGCCCCGATTGGGAAACTGGTTGAGGTTTTGGTGATGCCGGTAGTGCAGCATATTCGGAACGACCCTAACGGGCTGACGTACCTGTACCTCAACCGCCAGCTTGTCAGCTCCAGCAACCATCTGGAACTCGGCCGTGAGCGCAGCAGCAGAATGCCTGAAGTGCTGGAATTGCAGCGACGAATGCGTGCTGCAATACCTGACCAGAACGAAGCCGTCATTCACACCAAGATGATTCTGGTTCACTGCATGCTGTTTAACGGGCTGGCCAATTTCTACGATTTATCCCCGGCAGGTGCAATCAGCGTGTTTGTCGACACGCTCTGCGCCAGCATTGAGGCAGTGCTGATGCAGGCTACCTGATGACTAAACGCCCCTAACACGCTACATCGGGCATCAGGCTAGCTGCCGAGAACCAACAAGAAGAAAAAGACATGAGTTCATACAACATCCATATTCCGACTCTTGCGCCAGAACTTGGCACAATTAAACAGATTGCTTTTATCGTTGAGGATATTGATCAGGCCATTGACCACTGGCACCAGGAGTATGGTGTTGGCCCTTTTATCGTCACCCGGGATGCCAGCCCACTCAAAGGCGCCAGGTATCGGGGAGAGCCGGGCAAGCCGGTGCTGCTGGACCTGGCTTTTGCCGATATGGGTGATTTGCAGCTGGAGCTGATTGCCCAGAAAAATGCTGTGCCATCCATGTATAAAGAGGTGTTTGACCGGGGACAAAAGGGGCTTCAGCACTACGGCACTTTTGTCACGGATTTTGAGAAAGCCCGCAAATTTGCCGAAGCCCAGGGTATGAAGCCGGTAATTGAAGTGGGAGTGAAGGGACTGGCGCGAATGAATTACCTGGAAGCCCGGGATTTTTCCAGGAATATTTTTGCCAGTGATGAGCAGAGCTTTATGAAAACCCCCGAAGGCTATGGCATTGTTCTGGAAGTCATAGAGGACAACGGTTTAACCAAACCCATTTTCGACAACATGGCCAGAATTGCCAGCAGCATACCTGAAGGGCAGCGGGTTAAAGAGTTTGACTACGACGCACTGATACCAAAGGGCGCCATGCTCGCCGGTCTTGGTCGCTTCCTGGTTAAGAAACTGTTACAGAGAGCCTAACCCGGAAAATTCATAAAGCCACTTTGACCAAGCTGGATGCTGCGGAAACACTGAGATGTTCGATTTTTGATGTCTACGAAAATAAGCGAACATTGCTCGCCGGCTTCTCGCTAACTCTTTTTCCGCCATGACAGCATTTTGTCGGCGCTGTCTAGAACTCATCAAGAGCATGCAATAAGCATGAATATTCCGACAAAACGTGTCAGCCGAAAAAATAGCAGAGCGAGAAGCTCGACACTTTATGAAATTTCCGGGCTAAGGGGGGCTTTAATCGCAAGGGGTATACATTCTGAAGCGCTACGCACTGAATGCCCTGATTCCTAGACCATCAACCAGCGCTTCAGGCGATCGATCAAGAGGCTCACATGAACCGGTTTGGTCAGGTAGTCGTCAGCGCCAGCGGCACGACAGTGCTGCTCATCTTCATCGACACCACTGGCGGTAAGCATAATCACCGGCAGCATGCGAAACTCCACCCGACTACGGAGTTTCTCCAGAGTTTCGACGCCATCCATGGCCGGCATCATCAGGTCAAGGATCAGCAGGTTGATGCCCTTCTCGGTCTCCAGCATATCGATGGCCTGCTCACCATTTTCCGCCAGAAGGACTGTCAGCCCCTGTCTTTCCAACAGCCGTGACAAAGCAAAGCTGTTTCTCAGGTCATCATCCACCAGCAGGATGGTCTCGTTTTCAAACTGCTTTTCCGCCACCATGTTTTCAGAGAGGAAAAAGTCATTAACCTGCTCCTGACCGCTGTCATGAGCTTCTTTGATCACCAGGGTTTCTGGGGGCAGGATCAGACGAAAGCAGGATCCACCGCCCACCTTGCTTTCAAGTTCGATATCACCTCCTACCAGCTGGGCCAGCTTTCGTGAGATAGCCAACCCAAGACCGGTGCCGCCATACTTGCGACTGGTACGACCGTCCTCCTGCTTAAACATCTCAAAGATGTTTTTCTGTTTCTCTTTGGCAATGCCAATACCGTTATCGATAACTTCAAAGACCAGGGACTCCGAAGTGAAATCATAACTGGCTCCCCAGACGGACTTATGAATCAGCAGGCGCACCTCGCCGCCTTCAGGTGTAAATTTGAAGGCATTGGACAACAGATTCTTCAGAATCTGCTTCATACGTTTTTCATCAGCATGAATCCAGTCAGGCAACCCCTTGGCACAGATCATATTGAAATGGATTTTTTTCTCACCGGCCACCGGTTCAAACTGATCCTTGATGGTCATGCAGATATCGCCCAGCCGAACGTCTTCCTTGTAGATGCTAAGCTCACCGGCCTCGGCCTTGGACATGTCCAGAATATCTTCAATAATCTCCAGTAACTCATTGGCGTTATTGTAAATAATCTTCATGGAGTGCAGGTCATCACCGGACAGGTTACCTTCTAAATCTTCCAACATGATGCTGGCCAGGATCATCAGGCTATTGAGTGGGGTCCTCAGTTCATGGGAGACATTGGCCAGGAAGTCGGACTTATAGCGACTGACCTTTTCCAGTTCCGCCGCTTTTTCTTCGAGGTTCTGGTTGGTGTCCTTGAGCAGTTGTCGCTGTTTTCTTAACCGGTCCCTGTGATCCTTGAGCGTGGCATTTTTCTTTTCCAGCTCGATGGTTCTGGCCTTTACCTGTTCTTCAAGGCTTTCCGCCAGCTTGCTCAGCTCCTGGTTGCGGTAAAACAGCTCACGGGTCTTTTCCTCGGCGATGTGCTCAGCCGCTTTACGGGCTGCTTTTTCCCGCCTGTAGCGTTTTTCCCAGGCTTTCTCATCCATGAAAAGTTACCTGTTCCCTGTTGTTGACCCTGGTGTCCGTTGAAATGAGAACAGCGCTTAACGTCATGCCTGCTTAATCACAAGAAACTTGGCTTCTGTGCCCGGCCCGCTGCCGGGAAGGTCTTCCCGGGTGATGTCTACCGTTTCTCCAAACCAGTTGGCGCAGCCCTGGATCAACCCCTGACAGAGAGCAGCTAAAGGCCGGTGGGATTTATAGTGCAGGGCCATCCGGTCGTCACTCAGGCGCTGGCAGTTAAGCTGGGGGGGCTGGGCTTCAGCGTAGAGTTTCTGGACTTCAATATGGATATAGTTTTCGACTTTAGGCATGAAATCCATCGAGCTGATGACACTGGTAAAGAACTCGCCGTGAACCGCTGCAAACCGGCCAAACAGGTACTCCCCGAAGAACATCACCAGCTCTTCAACATTTTTGCCGCTCACTTTGCCCAGGTGAGTGACAAGGTCCAGTATTTCAGCGTGGGAATAAGTTCCAAGGGTGGTGTAGCTGCCACCGGAAGCGAGGTTGGCCGCTTCAAGAATCTCTTCTGCCGTTTCAACAGAAAAGCGCTCTTCGACCATGTCCAGGAATTCTGTGAATATAATACCTTTCATTATCTGTTTGCCCTGCCATCAACCTACTTTTGTTAACGGCAGGAAGGCTCAGGGGTAAACCCCTGAGCAATGCAGCGTTCCGCTGCTCTCAAATGAATTCAGAGCAGCTTCTTTTCCGCAACGACAATCCCGTTGTTATCCGCGTAAAGATAGCTTCCGGGTCTGAAGTCGACACCGTGGAAACAGACCGGAATATTGGCTTCCCCAACCCCTTTTTTCTCGGTCTTCATGGGATGGGAGCCCAGAGCCTGAACGCCGATCTCGAGGCCAGCTATGACATCAACATCCCGGATACAGCCATAAACAACAATACCGGCCCAGCCATTCTCGACAGCTTTTTCCGCCAGCATATCCCCCAGCAAGGCTCGTCTTTTCGAGCCGCCACCGTCAACCACCAGCACTTTACCCTGGCCGCTTTTTACCACCCATTCCCTGACCAGAGAGTTGTCTTCAAAGCATTTGATGGTGACAATCTCACCGGAAAAGCCACTGACTCCGCCATAATTACGAAAACCGGGAGCTACAACAGCCACACTGGCTGCATGATCATCACAAAGGTCAGGTGTTGTAAACTTCATACTCTCCCCCAGATTGAATAAATCACTAATTGTTTGCTTTACTGACATCTTTGACAGCAGCCTTTGAGAACTTTTTCAGAGTCATCCGCCTCTAACTAGTACATGGTTTCAATGGACTTGACGCGTTCAGCCAGAGCGAGAGCTTTCGTGCCAAGGCGCTAGTGTGCGGGAATACTGGACATCTTTCCAACACTTGGAACGCTGGCACGGAAGCTCTCGCTCTGGCCCGAAGGGTGATTCATAAAGCGGCCATCTGACAGCGTTAGACTTGATTGACGTAGAATAACTATGCCTGCACAAGTCTGCCTTGCACATGGCCGCTTTATGAACCACTGAACCCGTCAAACTCATTGAAACCATATACTTGACAATTACAAAAGATTAAGCCCTAGAGGCAATCAGGAGGCCGTTATGTCAGCAAACATTGGAAGTTCTGTTTATTCAGCGTTAACAAGCTTTACCAGTACAATCAAGCATTGTACCAAAGAAGCAGGAAAGGTCGGCTATAAAGTCGCTGCGTTTTGTGGCTATGCCACAATGGCCTATTACTCGCCAATAGCTCACATGGTGTTGGGAGAAACAAACTACAAAGAGAACTACATTCCTATCAGTCGACGCCTGGGCCAAGCCTGCGGCTGGGACAATTCCTCGAATCAAAAGCGAGCACAAACGCAAACGCAAACGCAAACGCAAACGCAAACGCAACTAAATGATCGGTCATCTCATGGCTGTGAGACATACCAGCTTTCCAGCCATGAGAGACTAACTAGGAGTCAGCCAGGTAGAGCCAGGTCTCAATAACAGAGTCTTTTCGGCAGTCAGGACAGACTCTTGTGCCTCTCTTGATCACAGAGTAAGTGGTTGCAGCTGAACCAGCTTGATTATTCTATTGCGGGTTATATGCCCGCATTCCTTATCTCCTTTCTATACTTACTTGATACCGGTTTGCCAGAGAAGGATCTCAACATGCCAGGTGTCGATGTCAACCTGAAAGCTCTCCATAACATAGCCACTACGGCCAATAACGTTCCTCTACAGGAACCTGTAAATCATCGGGGAGTTATCTGGAAAGGCAGGATTTGCCGTCCACTCAGTGAGGATGAAAGAGAACAGCGGAAGATTCGTTTCCAGAAGATCAGTGAAGCACTCAGAAAGCTACCGGTTGACCAGCAGAAAGTGATGAGTGAAACCCTCGCCAAAAAGAAATCCCTCAGTTCCAGAGAAGCCATTTCCATCTACGAAAATGTATCGTCCATCATGGGCATTGATACTCCATCAAGTCAGGGGGCCGTTCATCTCGGTGGTAGCCAGTACTACGACAGGCTGCTTCATATTCGTTACCATGAGGCCGGGCAAAAAGAGGTTAATGGACAACTTTTGAAGGAAATATGCCTGCCTGATGGTCAACTCTATCTGAAAGGGGCAGATGGCCAGATTCTGCGCCCATCAGGGCTGCAGGAGGCAGATGTACCCTCCAGTGATTTTTATGCTCCCGAATTTATTGACTGGCTGAAAAACCTTGATGATCTCATGGCAGATGGGCAGATCACTGAGCAGGATTACAGAATTGCTCTCGAGGTATCCCTTAACTTTGCAGATATCGAAGTTCAGCTGCCATACATGGCCGAAGTCATCAGCAGTATGCGACATAGCTGGAGCAGTGATGACATTATCGAGTTTATCGGGCGTGAAGTTTTCCTGTTAACCAATGCAGGTTTGCACACTTCTTTATTAAAAGAAAGCGGCCTGAATGAAGAAGGTATTATGGAGCTGCTCAGGATGGCGGCCAATAACTTCAAAGTGCAGGCGGGGCAGGAAGTAAAAAAGGGAGAAGCGGTTCGGTTTGTTGAGCACGCTTTTTTCCGTGGCTGCCTGGATGGCAGCATTGATCACATGACCGCCTATCTGCAGAAGTATGATCTGCAGGAACTGTCAGTTCATGATCAGGTGTCCGATGCAGTGCATCATTTGGTGAAAATGAATAAGGGCAAGCTTGTTTCTGAAGAGGATGTAATCAAACACCTCTCTTTAAAAGTCGATGCCGATGATGTCAGAGCAGAACTGAAAGCACCGGGTATCAAGGCGTTCATTGCCTTTGCCACGGGCGACGAAGATTTCGACTTATACCCTGAAATTGTCTCTGCCATGGCTGACCTGGGCTACCCATTACCCAGAAAAGAGTTTATCAAACAACTGGCTGATACCTTGCAAGTGAAGCCTCAGGAGGCTCAGCACATTCTGCAGAATTATCTGGAGAGTCATCCGGATATGAAGATGCATTTCGAATCATAGTATTTTACGGTTACCGGGCTGACAGGCATGTTACCAATATTCGATATGTTAATTGCTATACGGCATCTGACAACAGACTCTATTGATAGTCAGGAGGCTGCCGGAGAAAAAGCCAGAGGCATCTGGAATGGAGCCCTGTGTACGGTTCTGAAACCAGAAGAGCTGGACGCTCAGAAGACACAACTTGTTAAAGTAAAAGAGCTGCTGAACAGTGCCGGACTCGTGGTG
Source organism: Endozoicomonas sp. (assembly GCA_051008495.1). Classification (GTDB taxonomy): domain Bacteria; phylum Pseudomonadota; class Gammaproteobacteria; order Pseudomonadales; family Endozoicomonadaceae; genus Endozoicomonas_A. The sequence continues at coordinate 19,025 of JBPCXN010000211.1, forward strand.
TCTCAGGTGGTTCCCGGCGAGGTGCTGGACAGGGGAGCTATCAGTCGTCGGGAAATTGCAGTGGTGTATGAAAACAGTTGCAAGCTGTCGGGAGCCAGATGCTTTTCTCAACAGGGTTATATCCGCCTGAGTGATAAGGAAGTTTATGATCAGATTAATAACTTTAGACTCACTGAGATGCCTATGGAATATAACTCACAGGAAGGGCACCGGTTAGTTCGCCTCAGTAACGGAGACTGTTTTTTCAGGTCAGTCCAGGGAATATTACACGACACAGAGACAATGAAACCGGTCATCCGCAGGCATAACTTCTATTCAGAAAACTATACTCAGTGGCTTAAGTCCCTTGAACAGCTGGAAGTGATTCCGGAAATCGAGGTCGATGCCTATACAAAGGCTCTGGTGGTATCTCTGGATTTCGCTGAGCTGGAGCTGCATTTCCCACAAATTATCGCAGAGCTGCACCAGTTAAAGGAAATTGGTCATGACGACGGGGAGCAGTTTAAGGTACTCGCCGACATAATTGCCAAACTTACCGGCAGACCAATTCATGCGGATCAACTGAGAGCTTTGCAACTCTCTGCCATTGATACTGCAATGTATTTTTCCAACTCCATTCAGCAGTTTTCAGAACTGTTTCTTTCTGAGTTTGTTCAGGGACAAGGATTGCGTTTGATTGAGCAGGGATTCTTCAGGGGCTGTCTGGATGGGCAGACTGAACGGGTCAGGGTTTACCAAGACAAATATATTACTTCTGACCCTGATTTGTCCGTACAGGTAGAATCTTATATTCGTGATGAACTGCATAAGGTGCCTGACAGACAGACTCTTTTTGCTGACATCAAGACAGTTTTTGCCAACAAGACCTCAGAAGAACTTGAAGAAGCTATTTCTCTGACTGGCATGACTGAACGGGTTTTCTTTGGTTCGGCTTCGAATATTCATGGCCTGATTGGTCTGGCAACCATTAAGCTGGGTTATCCTATGTCCTATCCCGCCTTTATTGGTTATGTAGCTTCAGAATGCCTGGTCAATCATACTGAGGCCAGGAAACTGGTAGAAGAGTATCTTGTCAGCGATCCGCAATCCCGAGCTCACTTTTCAGATATTGATTAATCATCGGTACCTGAATGTAATTTTATTCTTTAAAGTCATATTTCTCCTCGCATTTATTGCCAGACCAGCCACCTTTCTTCTCGTAAATCTGGTTCAGCCAGTCAAAGCAGCAACGGCATCAAAATGAATCTAATCATCTGAACCCGCCGCCGGGGCACCCCCCCTCCCGGCCAGGCACCACTATCTGTCAGTATCCCTTACATTAATGAAAGTCACCGCTGTAACTTTTCCAAATAAGAGTACTACGCTCCCATTGGCAAACGCCTGGGCAGGATCTGCGGATAGGAAAGTGAAACCAGCCAAAAGGCTAAACCTTCAAAAGAGTCCAGGGATCTCATGGTGAAAGTGAAAACCTTCCAACCATGAGAGCTGAAATCAGGAATCCGCCAGGTAAAGCCAGGTTTCGATGACAGAATCAGGATTAAGGGATACGGTTTCAATCCCCTCTTCCATCAGCCACTTGGCGAAATCCGGATGGTCGCTGGGGCCCTGGCCACAGATGCCAATGTATTTGCCCTGCTTGCGGCAGGCCTGGATAGCCATTGAAAGCAGTTGCTTGATAGCCGGGTTGCGCTCATCAAAGAGATGAGCAATAAGTCCGGAGTCACGGTCCAGCCCCAGGGTCAGCTGGGTCATGTCGTTGGAACCGATGGAGAAGCCATCAAAATACTGCAGGAACTCTTCAGCCTGCAGGGCATTGGACGGCAACTCACACATCATGATCAGTCGCAGGCCGTTTTCACCCCGCTTCAAGCCAAATCGTTCCATGATTTCTACCACCTGGCGGGCTTCATCAGGGGTTCGAACAAAAGGCACCATCAGTTCCACATTGATCAGGCCAAGCTCATCCCTGACCCGTTTCATTGCCCGGCATTCCAGTTCAAAGCAGTCCTGAAAATCCTCTGATATGTAACGGGAGGCACCACGGAAGCCCAGCATCGGGTTCTCTTCGTGGGGTTCAAACTTCGCTCCCCCGATCAGGTTGGCGTATTCATTGGATTTGAAATCGGAAAGACGGACGATGACTTTCTCCGGGGCAAAAGCTGCGGCAATACTGGCAACACCTTCCACCAGCTTCTCGACATAAAAGTCGACCGGGCTGCTGTAGCCAGATATCCGCTCTGTCACCTGCCGTTTCAGGTCATCGGACAGGGAATCAAAATTGAGCAGAGCCTTGGGGTGGACACCAATCATTTTGTTGATGATGAATTCCAGGCGGGCAAGGCCAACACCCTTGTTCGGTATGCGGGAGAAACTGAAAGCCCGATCCGGATTGCCCACGTTCATCATGATCTTGAAAGCCAGGTCAGGCATAACATCCAGGTCACGAACCTGGTGTTCAAAATTCAGCAGGCCTTTATAGATAAAGCCGGTATCACCCTCTGCACAGGAAACCGTGACATCCTGCCCATCTTTCAGTCGCCTTGTGGCATCACCACAGCCCACCACGGCTGGAATGCCCAGCTCCCGGGCAATGATTGCCGCGTGACAGGTACGACCACCCCGGTTGGTGACGATGGCGGAAGCACGCTTCATGACCGGTTCCCAGTCCGGATCCGTCATATCGGTGACAAGAACGTCTCCTTCCTGAACCTGATCCATCTCATCAATGTCATGGATGAGCCTGACAGACCCCTGCCCGATACGCTGACCAATGCTTCGACCTTCCGCCAGCAGGGTGCCTTTCTCCAGCAACTGGTACCGCTCCAGCTTCCTGCCGTTGCTGCGGCTCTGGACAGTCTCGGGGCGGGCCTGAACAATGTAAATCAAGCCATCATCGCCATCTTTGGCCCATTCGATGTCCATCGGACATTTGTAGTGAGCCTCAATGGCCAGGGCCTGCCTGGCCAGCTCCATCACATCATCATCATTGATGGAAAACTGCTGCCTGGCTTCCAGGTCGACATCGACGGTAGCAACGGACAGACCGGCAGAACCCTGGCCACCATAGACCATCTTGATGGCCTTGCTGCCCAGGTTGCGACGTAAAATGCCCTGGCGCTCTTCCTTTACAGCGGGTTTGTAAACATAGAACTCATCCGGGTTCACCGCGCCCTGAACAACAGTTTCTCCAAGACCATAGGAGGAAGTGATAAACACGGCGTCTTCAAAACCAGATTCTGTATCCAGGGTGAACATGACACCGGCAGAACCGGTCTCACTGCGAACCATCTTCTGAATACCGGCAGACAGTGCCACCTGCCGGTGATCAAACCCCTGGTGCACCCGATAGGCAATGGCCCGGTCATTAAAGAGAGAAGCAAAAACTTCACGCACAGCGTGAATCACATTATCGGCGCCGCGGATATTCAGGAAGGTTTCCTGTTGTCCGGCAAAAGACGCATCGGGCAAGTCTTCCGCTGTGGCCGAGGAACGCACAGCCACGGGAACATCACCGTATTCGCCACTCATTTTTTCATAGGCTGAGACAATGGCTTTTTCGAGCTCAGGCCGGAATGGCTCATTCATGATCCAGCCACGGATGGTCGCACCAGCAGTGGTGAGCGCCCTGATATCATTGATGTCCAGGTGATCCAGCAGCTCATGGATACGATTGTATAAATCGTTGGATTCCAGGAAGTCGCGGTAAGCCTCGGCTGTCGTGGCATAACCACCTGGAACTCTGACTCCGGCTCCGCCCAGGCCACTGATCATCTCACCTAGCGACGCGTTCTTCCCGCCAGCAGTATCCACATCACCCGCGCCCAGAGTCTCCAGGCCTACTACAAAACTTGTCACAACAGCGTTCCCCTGCACTGATAGGGTCTGGTGATCGCAAGAAGTTGCAAAAGGGTAACACCAGACATTCATCCATGGCTTTGATAAAGCCAAAACTCTTCTTTATCTACCGGTCAATCCCGGTATCATCTTATCCAAGCGTCAGCATGGTGTAATATGTTCGATTTTGTTATTGATTGGAATAGCTGAAGGGAAATTTTGTGCACAGAACGGTTTTTTTTATTTCAGACGGTACTGGAATCACAGCAGAATCCTTTGGCCAGAGCCTTCTGGCGCAGTTTGAAGGACACGATTTTCATCATATCACCCTCCCCTATGTGGACTGCGCCAGCAAGGCGACCAGGGCGCTGGAACAGATTCATGACGCCAGTACCCGGGACCCCGTCCATCCGATCCTGTTCATGACCGTACTGAACGAGGAGGTCAGCGAACTGTTGCATAATAGTGGCGCCTTCGTCATAGACCTGTTCGCTACCTTCCTGCCTGGCCTTGAAACAGAATTCGGACAACACCCTCTTTACCGCATCGGTAGAAAACGCTCCACCACCTCCAGCCATACCTATCACCGACGGATAGAGGCCGTCCAGTTTGCTCTGGATAACGATGACGGCACCCGAACCCGTCACTATGACAAAGCCGACATCATTCTCCTTGGTGCATCCCGTTCCGGTAAAACACCCACCTGCATCTACCTGGGCCTGCAGTTTGGTATTTGTGCGGCCAATTACCCGCTCACGGAAGAGGATTTTGAGGAGGGGGTACGCCTGCCGAAGTCTCTCGAGAAGTACAAATCCAGGCTCTTCGGCCTGACCATTCACCCGAACAGGCTGGTCGGTATTCGTAATGAAAGACGGCCGGGCACCCGTTACGCTTCAGCGCAGCAATGCCAGTATGAAATTAACTGCATAGAACAGCTCTACCGGCAAGAGAACATCGAATACATCAACACCACCGACTATTCGATAGAAGAAATCGCCACTAGAATCCTGGCCCTGGCGCAGCTGGAAAGAAGGTTGAAATAAACAAAAAGAATCAGCAAGCCACCCAGCCTGCTGAAGTGATGAAGATCAGAACGAATCACCTGGCACACAAACCCAGCCTTCCATCAGGATCCGGGCACTGCGACTCATAATGGCCTTGGCGGCTGTCCATTGACCGTCAACCATGCTGGCTTCAGCACCCACCCGCAGAGTTCCGGACGGATGACCAAAGCGAACCGCATTGCGTTCACCGCCACCAGCAGCAAGATTCACCAGCGTACCGGGAATAGCTGCTGCAGTACCAATGGCAACGGCAGCCGTTCCCATCATGGCATGGTGCAGTTTACCCATGGACAGCGCCCTTACCAGCAGGTCTACATCAGCAACAGCCACTTCCTTGCCACTGGATGAAACATAGTCCACTGGTTTCCCGACAAAGGCGACTTTCGGGGTGTGCTGACGTTTAGCGGCTTCATCGACATGCTCAATAAGCCCCATTCGCACCGCGCCGTGGGCGCGAATGGTCTCGAACATGGCCAGGGCCTTGTCGTCACCATTAATGGCTTCCTGAAGTTCGGTTCCTGTATAACCAATCTCTTCCGCATTGACGAAGATCGTGGGAATACCAGCATTGATCATGGTGACCTTCAGAGTACCACTCTTTACAACATGAGCCGGTACTTCAAGATCATCGACCAGATTACCCGTCGGGAACATGGCACCATCACCATCAGCCGGGTCCATGAACTCGACCTGCACTTCCGCTGCAGGGAAGGTCACTCCATCAAGCTCAAAATCACCGGTTTCCTGAACCTCGCCGTTGGTTATGGGCACCTGGGCGATGATGGTCTTGCTGATGTTGGCCTGCCAGATGCGAACCGTGGCAATACCATTCTCAGGAACACGACTACTGTCTACCAGCCCCTTGCTGATAGCAAAAGCTCCAACCGCTGCTGACAGGTTGCCACAGTTACCACTCCAGTCCACGAACGGCTTATCAATGGACACCTGACCAAACAGGTAATCCACATCGTGATCCGGTTCAGAACTCCTGGACAGGATGACTGCTTTGCTGGTGCTCGACGTCGCCCCACCCATTCCATCGGTCTGCTTGCCATAAGGGTCAGGACTGCCAATGACACGCAGCAGCAGCTTGTCACGAGCTTCTCCTGGCACCCGGACTGACTCTGGAAGGTCTTCCAGACTGAAGAACACCCCTTTGCTGGTTCCGCCACGGATGTAAGTGGCAGGGACTTTTATTTGAGGTACGTGCGCCATTACTGCCCTCCTGATTCAAGGAAGTCTTTGGCAAAGCGCTGCAACACACCACCTGCGCCATAAACTGAAACTTCTTCTGCGGTATCAAGACGACAGGTCACAGGTACTTCAATGGTTTCACCGTTGGCCCGGTGAACCAGCAGAGTCAGTGTGGCGCCCGGAGTAATGTCACCCGTAACGTCATAGGTCTCAGTACCATCAAGCCCCAGTGTCTTACGGTTTGTGCCTTCTTTGAACTCCAGTGGCAATACTCCCATACCCACCAGGTTGGTGCGGTGAATGCGCTCAAAGCCTTCTGCAGCAATCGCTTCTACACCTGCCAGGCGAACACCCTTGGCCGCCCAGTCACGGGAAGAACCCTGTCCATAATCAGCACCGGCAACAATAATCAGTGGCTGCTTACGCTCCATGTAGGTCTCAATAGCTTCCCACATACGGGTGACTTTGCCTTCCGGCTCAACTCGGGCCAGAGAACCCTGAACCACTTCACCGTTTTCCTGAACCATTTCGTTCAACAGTTTGGGGTTGGCAAAGGTGGCGCGCTGGGCTGTCAGGTGATCACCACGGTGAGTGGCGTAGGAGTTAAAGTCTTCTTCGGGAAGACCCATCTTATGCAGATAGGCACCTGCAGCACTGTCCAGCATAATGGCATTAGAAGGAGACAGGTGATCGGTGGTGATATTGTCACCCAGAACAGCCAGTGGACGCATGCCTTTCATGGTACGTTCACCTGCCAGTGCACCTTCCCAGTATGGCGGGCGACGGATATAGGTACTTTGTGGACGCCAGTCATAAAGCGGGCTTTCCGCTTCTTCAGCCTGACCGAGGTCAAACATGGGAATGTATACCTGATTGAACTGCTCTGGCTTGACACTTTCAGCTACGATCGCATCGATCTCTTCATCGCTTGGCCAGATATCCTTCAGAGTGATGGCATTACCATTCTTATCGGTACCCAGTACATCTTTTTCGATATCAAAGCGAACAGTACCGGCAATCGCGTAAGCTACGACCAGAGGCGGTGACGCCAGGAATGCCTGCTTGGCATAGGGGTGTATCCGGCCATCAAAGTTACGGTTTCCGGACAGTACCGCTGTGGCGTACAGATCACGGTCGATCACTTCCTGCTGAATTTCAGGATCCAGTGCACCACTCATACCGTTACAGGTAGTGCAGGCGTAAGCGACAATACCAAAACCCAGCTTTTCCATTTCAGGCAAGAGCCCTGCTTCTTCAAGATAAAGCTTGGCAACCTTGGAACCCGGTGCAAAGGAGGACTTCACCCAGGGTTTGCGAATCAGCCCAAGTTCGTTGGCTTTGCGGGCAACCAGGCCGGCAGCAACAACGTTACGAGGGTTGCTGGTATTGGTACAGCTGGTTATGGCCGCAATAATTACCGCGCCATCAGGCATCAGGCCTTCTTTCTCTTCTGCCTGTGCCTTATCAAGATCAACGGCAATACCACGCTCGGCCAGATCAGAAGTAGGCAGCCGACGATGCGGGTTGGAAGGACCGGCCATATTGCGAACAACAGCAGACAGGTCAAACTTCAGAGTACGTTCATATTCTGCGGTTTTCAGATCATCAGCCCAGAGGCCGGTGAGCTTGGCGTAGTTTTCTACCAGCTCAACCTGCTCAGGTTCACGACCAGTGAGCTTCAGGTAGTCGATGGTCTGCTCATCGATATAGAACATGCCGGCGGATGCACCAAACTCTGGCGTCATATTGGAGATAGTGGCGCGGTCACCGATGGTCAGGTTCGCAGCACCTTCGCCAAAGAACTCCAGATAAGAAGAGACAACTCGCTCTTTACGCAGGAATTCGGTGATTGCCAATACAATATCTGTGGCAGTGATACCAGGCTGACGTTTGCCCACCAGCTCTACACCGACGATATCAGGCAGGCGCATCATGGAAGGACGGCCGAGCATCACGGTTTCGGCTTCCAGGCCGCCGACACCAATGGCAATTACGCCCAGTGCATCAACGTGAGGTGTATGACTGTCAGTACCAACGCAGGTATCCGGGAAGGCAACGCCGTCGCGTGCCTGAACCACCGGAGACATTTTCTCCAGGTTGATCTGGTGCATGATGCCGTTACCGGCAGGGATCACATCGACATTTTTAAAGGCGGTTTTTGTCCACTCGATAAAGTGGAAACGGTCTTCGTTGCGGCGATCCTCAATGGCACGGTTCTTTTCAAAGGCGTCAGGATCAAAACCACCGTGCTCTACCGCCAGAGAGTGATCAACAATCAGCTGTGTTGGCACCACAGGGTTAACCTGAGAGGGGTCGCCACCCTGGTCTGCGATAGCATCACGCAGGCCGGCAAGGTCGACCAGTGCGGTCTGACCAAGAATGTCATGGCAGACAACACGCGCCGGATACCAGGGGAAATCCAGGTCACGCTTGCGTTCAATAATCTGTTTCAGTGAGTCCGTCAGGTCTTCTGGATTACAGCGACGGATCAGTTGTTCCGCCAGCACACGGGAGGTGTACGGCAGTGTGGCATAGGCACCGGGCTGGATCGCTTCGACTGCAGCTCGGGTGTCGAAATAATCCAGCTCGGTGCCAGGCAGGGGTTTACGGTTTGCAGTGTTCATAGCGTCGAGACTACTTCTTATATGTGAAGCGATACCGGGCAGAGAAACTCTGCCCCTTTTTTTCAGGCGTTCTTCTTACTTCTTCTAAAACGCTTATGGACGATCTTCAATCGCCACCCAGTCAGCGGTTTCCGGGCCGGTGTAATCCGCGGATGGACGAATAATGCGGTTGTTGGCCCGCTGCTCCATGACATGGGCTGTCCAGCCGGATACCCGTGAGCAGACGAAGATAGGCGTGAACAGTTTGGTCGGGATGCCCATGAAGTTGTAGGCTGAGGCATGGAAGAAGTCCGCGTTACAGAACAGCTTCTTCTCGCGCCACATAACGGCTTCAACCCGCTCAGACACTGCATACAGGCACTCGTCACCAACCTGCTCGGACAGCTTCTTGGACCATTCCTTGATGATCGCGTTACGAGGATCAGACTCACGGTAAATGGCGTGACCGAAGCCCATGATCTTGTCCTTACGCGCCAGCATGCCCATGATCTTCTCTTCGGCTTCTTCCGTGGAACGCCAGTTTTCGATCATTTCCATGGCCGCTTCATTGGCACCACCGTGCAGAGGACCACGAAGAGAACCGATGGCACCGGTCACGGTACTGTGAATGTCGGACAGAGTGGAAGCACAGACACGGGCTGTGAAGGTAGAGGCATTAAACTCGTGCTCGGCATACAAGACGAGTGACGCATGCATGACCTGCACATGAAGAGGCTCAGGCTTCTTATTGTGCAGAGTCCACAGGAACTGCTCGGCGATAGAGTCCGCATCCGTTTCCACTTCAACACGAACACCGTTATGGCTGTAGTTGTACCAGTAGTTGATCATGCCTGGGAAGATGGCCAGCAATCGATCGATATGATCCAGCTGCTCGGAGAAATCCTGTTCGGTTTCCAGGTTACCCAGCATGGAGCAACCGGTACGCATGACATCCATGGGGTGAGCTTCAGCAGGAATCTGCTCCAGCACGGTTTTCAGGGCAGCCGGCAAGGCACGCATGCCTTTCAGGCGAGTCTTGTAGGCATCGAGTTCAGCCTGATTTGGCAGCTTGCCGTGCAGCAGCAGGTAAGCCACTTCTTCAAACTGGGCCTTGTCAGCCAGTTCTTTAATGTCAAAACCACGGTAAGTGAGGCCAGACCCGGTTTTACCAACGGTACACAGGGCAGTCTCACCAGCACTCTGACCACGCAGACCAGCGCCACCGAGCTTTTTATTGGCAGGAGTTTTCTCAGCCATGGTAGTTCTCCATTGTTGTTATTCACTTAAACAGGCAGGTTATCTGGGATTTTTCGCTGTCTGTTTTTTTATGGATTCAGAAACTCTGTCGTCTTAACCAGTTGCTCTCTTTCCTGGAATGTCATCATGCCGTCGGCGATGGCACCACTGTTACCGTCACGCTTGATCACTGCCAGCACTTCCTTCATGGCCGTCACTGCAGCACGCTGCAGATCGGAAGGAATAATGATCAGCTGATAGCCCATGGCCTTCAGGTCATCAGTGGGCACCAGTGGGGTTTTGCCGCTGTAGAACATGTTGATCAGTTTCGGGCCCGGAGCCTGTTTGGCAATCTCTTCGATCTGCTCAATGGTCTGCGGGGCTTCAACAAACAGCATGTCGGCACCGGCCTCAACATAAGCCTTGGCACGCTCAATGGCATCATCAAAACCGGTTACGGCAATGGCGTCGGTTCTGGCGATAACTGTGACATCCCCGGCATACTTGGCGGCCACTGAAACCTTGGTGCACATCTCTTCAGTAGAAACCAGAGATTTCCCATCCAGGTGACCACAACGCTTTGGAAACTCCTGATCTTCAATATGGAATGCGCTGACACCGGCGTTTCTGTACAGCTCTGCGGTCCGTTTCATATTCACTTCGTTACCAAAGCCCGTGTCCGCATCGGCAATCACAGGCAGGGTAGTGGCTTCACAAATCTGGCGAACACGGTCAACCACTTCGGTCAGGGTCAGCAGACCGATATCCGGTACACCTGTGCTCCGGGCAATAGCACCACCACTGGCATAGAGCGCTGAGAAGCCAACCTCTTCAGCCAGGCGGGTGGAAATCCCGTCATAGACCCCAGGCGCAGTGACAATTCCCTGCTCCGCAATCAGACGATTCAATGCATTGTCTTTATCATTGGCTGGCATAGGCTTACCTCTCTTTCTCGGTGACTTCTTCTTGTTTAATGGTGTACCCGATTTCCTTTCGGGCGCGGGCAATATGACGTCGCATCAGGATCTCGGCCAGCTCGCCGTCCCGGTCCTGAATCGCCCTGAAAATCATTTTGTGTTCCAGCAGGGCCTGCTCGGGCCGAGCGTGACGGCCGGTGGACTTACGATAGATTCGGATCAGGTGGTAAAGCTCATCACATAAAGAGCGAATCAGCCGCTGGTTGCCAGAGCCCTTAATAATTCGGTAATGAAAATCGTAATCGCCATCCTGCTCGATATAGGCCTGCCCGTCATGCTCTCGTAAATAGCTTTCATGGGTCTTCAGCAGCTGCTCAAGCTCAGCCAGCTCTCTGAGCGACATATTAGTAGCCGCCAGTCGTGCAGCCATGCCTTCCAGGGCCTCACGAACGGCGAAGATCTGTTTCAGCTCTTCACTGGACAGGGCCACCACCCTGGCGCCAACGTGCGGGGCACGCTGGACAAGGCCAATGCCTTCCAGCTTCAATATCGCTTCGCGCAAAGGGCCTCGCCCCACGCCGTATCGGCGGGAGAGCTCAGGTTCGGATATACGGCTGCCTTCCGGAAGAACTCCGGAGATGATGTCATTGATCAGTGTTTCAGCCACTTCCTGTGCCAATGTTCCGAGTCGTCCTGATTCGCTCTGTTCTTTTTGTTCTGCCATTAAGATTGTCAACAATCTCTTGTTTTGCGGCACTTTATACTCCAAAACCCCCCATGAATTCAAATGAATTGTCAACAATCACCAGATCATCACCCTAAGTACCCAGGCATATGAAACCGAATATTTCTGGCCAATGACTCAGGTTGCTCTACAAGGCACTGCGACGGGAGCATAGTCATTCTATGTGACCAGAGCTGTAACGCAGTAGAGCGGCCTGATCATTGAGTCAGAATA
>JBPCXN010000212.1:0-2955 GCA_051008495.1 Endozoicomonas sp.
CCGTAAAAGTTCTCATCATGGGAACTTTTATGCGATAACCAAGCTGTTCTCTGAGCATCGAACGTTGAAACAGGAAACTCTTGGAGCGATCCAAGAACCCTCGTCCGATAGGACGGGGAGTGTCAGACCAGGGAGCTACAATAACCCGGCGAATAAAAACCAAGACAGTACCATGCAGAACAACAAATGGCAGGCGACCTTCTTCGCCATCCGCTCGAACAAGGCGTTTGAGCTTCTGGTGATCTCTATCATCATCTTTTCCGCCCTGGTGATCGGCGCCAAGACCTATGCGATTCCGGACCATATCTCCAACCTGGTCACTATTCTGGACTGGGGCGTCACCCTGTTCTTCCTGGTAGAAATCACCATTCGTTTTCTGGCCGAACCCAACAAGCGAAACTTCTTCAAGTCAGGCTGGAACATCTTTGACACACTGATTGTGGTAGTCAGCCTGATCCCAATAGACAACACCGATATGGCGCTGGTTGGTCGGTTGATAAGAATCTTCCGCGTCCTGCGGATGATCTCCATTATCCCGGAACTCAGGCTACTGCTGAATTCATTGCTCAAGGCCCTGCCCCAGCTTGGCTACGTGCTGCTGCTGATGTTTATCATCTTCTATATCTACGCCGCCGTCGGCAGCACTTTCTTCCATAGCATCAACAAGGAACTCTGGGGCGATATCTCCATCAGCCTGCTCACCCTGTTCCGGGTCATGACCTTCGAGGATTGGACGGACGTGATGTACGAGACCATGGAAGTCTACCCCCTGAGCTGGGCCTACTACCTGAGTTTTATCTTCTTTACCGCCTTTGCCTTCCTGAACATGATTATCGGGATTGTTGTTAATGTGCTGGAGGATGAACGGCAAAAGCAGCGTAAAGAGGAAAAGAAAGAGCGTGGTGAACCTACTTTGCTGGAGCTTCAGCAGCAGCTGGATGAAATCAAACAGTTATTGAAAAAATAGCGGTTGGGGGGTCTGATCCTGACCCCTACCGAACAGCCACTATACAGTGCGTTTTTTGAACAACTAAAGTAGATGGAGGTCTATGCCATCCCATGGCAATAAGCTTGTCAGTTGAACTTTTACAATTGTTTTAATTCCTGGACTGCTGCGGCACCCGTACCCGGTAGCTCTCCGGCCAGTTCCTGTTGCAAAAGGGCTTTAATCTTAGGCATCTGATGCATGACAGCTCTACGGGAAGTTCGTTGCAAACCCTCACGATAATCGCATGTCAGTTTGGCAGCCGGATCATCGTTATCGTCCGCCAGGCGCACAGAGCACAGCCGGAATGAGTGCCTGTGTGCTGTTCTCTCAGCACTGTTTTCTGGGGGCGACAGTCGTTCTACAGGTTCCTGTTTCTCATAACTCTCCGGCTTGTTATGATCCATTGTGGCAACTACGGATGGCTGACTGCCCCAGACAATCCAGTGTATCAGGGGTACTTGTACCTGCATGGCAGCTAGGATATCAGCTTCGGCAGAGTCGCCGCTGAATTCTTCCAGATGTACATACGTCATGATTTCCTGCAAAGCAGCTACTTTGGCTCCCTTCCGCTGCTCTTCAATTTTATCGAATTCCAATTCACAGGATCTGGCGGCAATAATACCCGGGGGTAGGTCATGAGTTCTCAGCCAGTTGCGAGTGTAGTAGTTCACTGACCAGCAGCGGGAGGTGACGTAAAACACCAGATACCCGCTGTTGGCTTTATCCCTGAGCTCTTCGGTGATCTGCTGAAACGGAATAGGGGAGGCTTTTCTTACCTTGCTGTCAATGGCAATGGTGCCATCAATATCAAAAGCAATGGCTTTCAGCTTTTCTGTAGGTGCCCTGATGTTTGGCAATACAGCGATAGTCGCGTGAGTAGTCGTTTGCTCCGGTGTCAGCAGGCGGATTCTGAGCACAAGCCACTGTATTGTGGGGGCTGACATTATATCAGGAAGCCTTACCTCCAGAGATTTCTGTTTATCCAGTTTCATTTCCGGAAAGTGACTATTGTCAGCCAGATGATGCCAGTGATAACCATCGGTCGACCACTCAATTTGCAGTTGGGGCAGATCCTGATAATCACTGGGGGAATAAAGGGCTACGGGCACTTTTCTGGTGCTTAACTCTCCCTGCATCAAGACGTGATCGTGAACAGCAACGATGACTTTTTCAACTTCATCGTTGGGCGAGGATGAGGTCGTACTGTATATGTTATTCAGAATGTCATAAAGCCCGGCCCTGACTGAAAAGGAAAATATAAGCCCTGTCAGCAAGCAACAAAATGCCAGCAAACGTCGATAAACAACAAAGAAATCAGGCATAGAAAAGCTCCTCGCTGTTGCTTGAGAACCTACCCGCTCAGGTACCACCAAACCACGCATACCAGGCAACAATAATCGAAATCAGGCCAAGTCCGGTACATACAGTAAAAAGGTATCCGGCGATGAAAACCTCGAATCCAGTTAGCTTTGGATTATAAGCTGCGTCAATACGTAAAGAACTCCTGACATTACGGCTTTTAATAGGTAAATAAAGAGTGTATCTAATAAGTCCAGAATGGAAAATCAAGTCGGATGGATGATTTACTGGAAAAGAGAGTGATAGTGCTGAAAAATCCATCGATTTTGGCTGTGACAAACCTTGTAAATCCGGCATTCGATCATCAATAGCAGTACGCGAAAGAAAATCTTCTCGTTCCTTAATCAGCGAAATAACATAGAGAATACGGTGCAAAATGCATACGTCAAGTGGATCGACAAAAAAACCTTCAGTCCTGAATAGGCTCCTTGGCATACCGTAAATTGAAGTAAAAAAAGCATGACTCTATAGCCAGTGAAACGGGTGTGCTGCCTGATTAATGTGAGAAAAAACGACGATTGTTGGCTACTCTTATAGGATTGTTGATATAGCCACAGCGTCCTATTCCCATGACTGCCCAAGTTTTATTGTCAGAAAACAACGAAACC
>JBPCXN010000213.1:0-3262 GCA_051008495.1 Endozoicomonas sp.
GCCGCCTTCTTTGCCAGGGAATGTCACTGAAGTTTCAGTTCATCCGTGACAACCGGGAGCTGTTCAGCCTCTCTGCCATGTGCCGGGTCATGTCCGTGTCCCGCAGTGGTTACTATGAGTGGTGCTCTGCCGTCAAGCAGGCCGAGCTGAAAGCTGAAGGGCATGACAATGAAGACATAGAACTGTTGCTGGGCGATGAAGACCAGTTTGATTTCTATGTGCCTCCTGCAGCCCACTGGTCAAAGCTGAAGCATCTGAAAGATAATGTCGGCACCGGCCTCAACAAGGCCCTTGAAGCCCTGGAAGAAGAGAACACTTCCAAAGGTCTTGAAGGTGTACTTAAGCATATTGATTTCAACAAAAAGGTCGGTAAAAAGCCCATCGCCGACAGTACCCTCGTGGACTTCATCCAGCATTTTGATGAGATCCCTTTGTCCAACGATGACTTTGAATTCCCTGACCTGCTCGGCGCCGCTTACGAATACCTGATCAAATACTTTGCCGACAGCGCCGGTAAAAAAGGTGGTGAGTTTTATACCCCTGCAGAAGTGGTGCGCTTGCTGGTTGAAATACTGGAGCCTGCGGAAGGCATGGAGATTTACGATCCAACCTGTGGTTCAGGCGGCATGTTGATTCAGAGTCGCAATTATGTAGCCGAAACCGGTGGTAATGTGCGCAACATGCACCTGCTCGGACAGGAAGATAACGGCGGTACCTGGTCTATCTGCAAGATGAATATGATCCTGCACGGAGCCGGTGGGGCCGACATACAAAACGACGACACCCTGTTGAACCCTCAACATGTCACCTCTGCCGGTGAACTGAGAACCTTTGACCGGGTCATTGCCAATCCGCCGTTCTCCCAGAACTATTCCAAGTCGGGTATTCAGGGCTTTAAAGACCGTTTCCACACCTTCCTGCCAGAATCCGGGAAAAAAGCTGACCTGATGTTTGTGCAACACATGGTCGCCTCACTCAAGCAGAACGGCAAAATGGCTGTGGTTATGCCCCACGGCGTATTGTTCCGTGGTGGTGAAGAGAAGACCTGTCGGCAACGTATTATTGAGAAGGGGCAGTTGGAAGCCGTTATAGGGCTTCCCTCAGGCTTGTTCTACGGCACTGGCATTCCGGCCTGTGTGCTGGTGATCAACAAACAGGGAGCCTCTGAGCGCGACTCTGTGCTGTTTATCAATGCCGATCGGGAATACAAAGAAGGGAAGAACCAGAACAGCCTTCGCCCGGAAGATATCGAGAAGATCACCAGCGTTTATCGCAGCCTGCTTATTTCCGACAACACTGAAGTTTCAAAATACGCACGGCAAGTGCCTGCCAGTGAGTTGGCGGAAGAGAGCCTCAATCTTAATATCCGCCGTTATGTGGATAACAGCCCGGCGCCGGAGCCGCAGAATGTTCGTGCCCACTTGAACGGCGGTATCCCCACTGCTGAGGTCAGCAGTCTCGAACGCTTCTGGCAGGATTATCCCACCTTGCAGAAGAGCTTGTTCACTTCAAGAGCTGGTGACACTCACTATCAGGATTTCCATTCCGGTATTGAGTCACTGGATGCCATCAAGCCGCTGATAGAACAACATACAGCTGTTCTGAAAAATCATCAGACGTTCCAGAACGCTTTGGATGCCTGGTGGCAGGATGACCTGCCTGCCTTCACGAAGCTGGGTGACGAGGCTCTGGGAGAGGACGGTGTATTCGCTCTACGTCGTCAGTCTCTGAATACCATTGAGCAGAAGCTGGTGCCTCTGAACTTGCTGAACCAGTACAAGGTGCGAGGCGCACTGGCAAACTGGTTTAAAAAACTGGAGGCTGATTTTAAGTCCATCGCAGCCAGTGGCTGGAATGCGGAACTCATTCCCGATGAAGTGCTGTTTGCCAGTCAGTGTGCCGATGTCGTTGCTGAACTTAGCCAGAAAAATGCACGTATCAGTGAGCTGCAGGGCTGGATTGATCAGGCGGATGAGGAGGACTATGAAGCCTCTGGTGAAGAGCAGGATGAGAACCCTGTTCTGCCCTCAGAGTACGCCAAACAGCTAAAGGCTGACCTCAAAGAAGTCAAAGCAGACATTGGCCAGAACCTGAAGAGCCTGAAAGCACAAATCAACGATGCCTTTACCGAGTTGAAAGCTGCGACAGCACTGCCTAAAGGCACGAAGAAGGGCGATTTGATCAAAGGGCTCACAGCCAAAGAGTTGAACTTTCCTGTACACAGCCAAATTATCTCACTGGCCGAAGAACTGGGTGTTTCCCTCTCCAATGCCAGCCTGATTGCCGATCTGGCACAACAGGGTGAAAGCGCTGTTGAACAGCTCGACAGCATTGAACAAAAGCTGGCCAACCACAAAGCGGTTGAGCAGGAACTCAAAGCGCTGAAAGTGGAAATCCGCGAAACAGAAAAACGTATGGATGACCTGTTGGCCGCCGCCCGTGAGCAGATCAGCGCGGAGGAAGCTCGTGAGCTGATTCTGGCTCGGTTTAAGGAGGAGCTGGATTCTGAATACCAGGGCTATGTGCGAGCGGTGCTGTTGGCTTTGATCAAGTCGGTCGAAAACCTGCACAGGAAGTATACCGTAACAGTGAAAGATATTCTTAGCCAGAGGGATAAGGAAGCAGCGCTGCTGGATGGGTTTATGCGGGAGCTGGGTTATGAGTGAGATTAAGATTTTAGGTGAGGTTGCCAATATTAGGGGTGGAACTGGCTTTCCTGAATATCTCCAAGGTAAACCTGGAAAGATACCGTTCATTAAAGTTAGTGACATGAACTTACCTTGCAATTCACACTATATCGTATCAGCTAATAACTACGCTGATGATGAAGTGATACGCACTCTAAAACCAACAATATTCCCGAAAGGTACAGTTGTTTTTGCAAAAGTTGGTGCTGCTGTATATCTCAACAAACGCCGAATTCTGACGAAAGACACTATCATCGATAACAATATGATGGGAGTTACGCCGCATAATGTTGACCCTGACTTCTTGTATCATTTCTTGCTTAGTATTGATTTCGCTGAGTTCGTTCAGCCTGGAGCATTACCTTCCATAAATCAGTCAATACTAGAAGCCATATTACTCCCAGACCTTTCAGTTAGTGAACAGGAAAAGGTTAGTGTAATTCTAAATACTTGAGTTTAGAGTCGCAGCTGTAAACCTACAGTGCAAAAACTACAGCGTATTCGATCTCACACTTTGATTGTCAGGCAGTGATTTACGCTGCCTTGGGCATCGACACTTCTGGTTCCGGGATATT
>JBPCXN010000214.1:0-4198 GCA_051008495.1 Endozoicomonas sp.
ATATCTATGTCATTAATAAGGGAGATGGTAAGGATTATATTACGGAGCATTCCTCAGGCAACGATTCTGACCGTATTCTTTTCGGTGAAGGCATTACCCCTGAGGATACCGTTCTAAAGCGGCAAGGTTGGGATCTTATTATCCTGATTGAGGATGGCACACAGTCCGTCCATGTACGCAGCTATTTCAACAGTGACGCATCTACAGGCTATGTGATAGATACCATTGAGTTTGCCAATGGCACAAAGTGGGATGTCGATGTTGTTAAGCAAAAGGTGCAGCTTCCCACAGAGGAGACTGATGAAATCTGGGGCTATGATGCCGCTGATGACAACCTGGAGGGCCTTGCGGGCAATGATGCGATCCGGGGCCTGAAAGGTGATGATGTTCTTGATGGTGGTGACGGTCATGATGATCTCTTCGGTGGAGACGGCAATGACTCTCTCAAAGGCGGTGCAGGGGCTGATGATCTTTTTGGTGGCACAGGTAATGATGAGCTGAGAGGTGGGTCAGATAACGACAGTCTGTATGGAGAAGCGGGTGATGATACTTATGTTATCGCCAAAGGTGACGGCCATGACGTTATCAGGAATGTGCGCTATGGCCGTGGAGATAACCAACAGGAAGTACTTCGTTTTGAAGAAGGCATACTTCCTGAGAAAGTAACACTGCTCAGGCGGGACTGGGATCTTGTTATCAAGATTGATGGAGAGAACCAGTCTGTTCGTATTCGTGACTACTTTATTGAAGATGCATTAACCGGACTGGCTATAGACACCATTGAGTTTGCCAATGGGACAAAATGGGATGTTGATACTGTTAAAGCCAAAGTATTGCTGCCTACAGAAGGCGGGGATGAAATCTGGGGCTATGACGCCACGGCTGATAATTTAACAGGCCTTGCAGGAAATGACAGTCTCCGTGGTCTCAAGGGTAATGACACTCTGGATGCCGGGGACGGCAATGACTCTCTCTATGGCGGTGATGGCGGTGACAAACTGACAGGAGGGCAAGGAAATGACAACCTCCAGGGTGGGGCTGGCAGTGACACTTACATAATTGACCTTGATGATGGAATAGATACCATCCTCGATAGAAAAGCCAGTGACAGTGATAAAAACGTGCTGCTCTTTGGCGAAGGGGTAATTAAGGATGACCTGTCCGTCCGCCGTCATGGTAATGACCTTATCCTGTACCAGAAAAACCTGAAGGATCGGGTCACCATCAGGCACTTCTTCGAACAGGATGGCCAGGGGGAGTACGGCCTGGAGGCTATCCGGTTTGCGGATGGCTCAGCTCTGGATCTGGAGGAGCTGAAGACCCGCGCCCTTCGCCCGACGGATAAAGACGATACTATTTATGGCTTTGCCACCAATGATGCTGTTACAGGCATGAAGGGTGATGACAATCTTTATGGGCGGGAAGGTAACGATACCCTTCTGGGGGATGAAGGTGATGATTCGCTCTGGGGAGGCTCAGGGGATGATCGTCTTCAGGGTGGTGTAGGCAATGACTTTGCTGATGGTGGCAGTGGGAACGACCTGCTCTTTGGCCAGGAAGGTGATGATCGTCTCTTCGGACAGGAAGGAGACGACGAACTGCAAGGGGGCGAGGGCAAGGACACCCTGTATGGTGGCTCTGGAAATGACAAGCTTTTCGGCCAGGAAGGTATTGATCGCATCATAGCCGGATCTGGCGATGACAAAATTATCGGTGGCTTAGGTAATGACACCCTGGATGGTGGGGCCGGTGATGATACGTACTTCTTTAAGAAGGGCGACGGCCGGGATACGGTTGTCGATCAATCCGGAAAGATCACCATCGCTGTCACTGATATCGCTCTGGATGATGTTATCTTCCGGCGGGATGGTCGCAATCTGGATGTGCTCTTCAAACAGTCTGATACCGACAAAATCATTATAAAAGATTTCTTCCCGGATTATGTTGCCCTGGCTCTGCATGGCCTGAGCTTCTTTAATACCTCATCCGGACAGGCTCAGCTTATCTCTGTCGATGATATTAATAGCAAGATACTGGAAGCCACAGAGGATGATGATGATCTGCAGGGTGACCTGCGCGATAACATCATTGATGGCCTGGAAGGTAATGATGTCCTGAAAGGGAAAACCGGTGATGACCAGCTTATAGGCAACTTGGGCGATGATGAATTACACGGTGATGAAGGCGCTGATACTCTAACTGGCGGGCAGGGAAATGACCTACTGTTTGGTGGTAAGGGCTCAGACATTTATCGGTTTGGCAAAGGTGATGGCAATGATGTAGTCCGCACAGGTGATTACATCTTTAACGAATCCTCGACAAAGGATGCCATTGAGTTTTTGTCCGGTATTACACCTGAAACCGTAAAAGTCAGCCGTGTAGATGAACATCTGGTACTGAAATATGGCACTACTGACCAGGTCATCGTGCATAACTTTTTCTATGACCAGGGGCGCAAGGGTTATGCCATTCGGGAGGTAAGGTTTGCCGCTGGTGTCGTCTGGGATAAAGAGCAGTTGCTCGATATGGCCCTGATCGGGGATGAGAGCAATAACTTGCTGAAGGGCTACGATACCGATGACCTTCTCGAAGGTAAGGGTGGTCATGACACCCTGGAAGGTGGTGCAGGTAATGACCGTCTTATCGGTGGAGATGGTAATGACATCCTGAAAGCCAGCTCTGGCAATAATGTTATAGATGGCGGGGCAGGTGATGATACTGTCACGACTGGTAGTGGAGATGATCAGATCACTACTGGTGCTGGGGATGACCGTGTTGATGCCGGAGATGGTAATGACACTATCGATACGGGCCTTGGAAATGACCGCATAACTTCCCGGGATGGTAATAAAACTATTTCCTCCGGTGAGGGTAACGACACCGTATATGCTGGTGATGGCCGTAACATCATTGATACAGGTGCTGGCGATGACCACATTGGTGTCGGTGGTGGGGTAAATACCATCACCACAGGTGCAGGGAATGACACCGTTCAAGTGGGAGATGGTGATAACACTATAGAAACTGGCTCAGGAAAGGATATCGTCAGAGCCGGTAATGGAAACAACAGCATTGATGCCGCTGATGGCGATAACGAAGTCAACGTTGGTGATGGTGACAACACTGTCGTCACCGGCACTGGCAAGAATGTCGTTAAAGCCGGTAAAGGTGATAATAAAATCACTGCCGGTGATGGTGACAACACCATTGAAGTGGGAGGCGGTAAAAACACGATTCATACCGGCTCAGGCCAGGACTCTGTCACTGTCGGCGACGGTAGCAATGTTATAAGCACAGGGTCTGGTAATAACACCGTTAATGCAGGTGATGGTGATAACACGATTACCACAGGTACAGGCAAAGATGTGGTGCGTGTGGGCAACGGTAATAACACGATTACTACGAATGAAGGTGATGATCATGTTGTTACCAAGGAAGGTAATAACACTATCGTGACGGGCCTTGGTAATGATCTGATCTCTATTCAAAAGGGTGATAACGTCATTACGGCCGGTAAAGGTAATGATACTGTCCACTCCGGAGCTGGGAACGACCGCTTTATCTTCAACAATGGCGATGGTCAGGATGTGATTCGTGATAAAGGAGGCGATGACCGCCTTGTCTTTGCCGATGCCAAACCAGAAGATCTGTTGTTGCGTCGAAGTGAAGACAATCTGGTGATCAAAAACACCAAAACCGGTGATACCGTCACTATCCGCGATCATTTCGTTGCTGATGTCGGCAAGAAGAGCAGCTACGCCCTTGAGTTTATCGCTTTCGGTAATGGTGTTGTCTGGGATTACCCCAGAATTCAGCAGGAATCCATCCGTACCACCGATGGGGATGATGTTGTATTCGGTTACAACGAGCCCAACCAGATTGATGGTGGTAAGGGCAAGGATACCTTAACCGGCCACAATTCTGACGATGAACTGAAAGGCGGTGTAGGTGATGACACCCTCAATGGCGGTGGGGGCAATGATAAGCTCTTCGGTCAGGAGGGAGTTGATACTCTGTCAGGTAATCATGGCGATGACTTCCTGTCTGGTGGTGCCGGCGATGATAACCTGAACGGTGGTGCTGGCCAGGACACTCTGAACGGTGATGAGGGAAATGACACCCTCTTTGGTAACACTGGTAATGATGTCCTTAATGGTGGTGAGGGTCAGGATGTCCTTCAGGGAGGCTTTGGCGCCGA
>JBPCXN010000215.1:0-2874 GCA_051008495.1 Endozoicomonas sp.
CCTTGCAGCACTAAGAAAGTTTTGCTCAATCGACCGTACACACCAGTACGGCGCTCAATCGCAAAATTCCTTAGTGCCACAAGGTTCTGCGCGATCATCGCAGCAATTTATGAAATATCCGGGCTAGAGGGCGTCATCTAATAAGCCTGTGGCTCTGCCGGAGGTCAGTTAACTCTGCTATTCTGCTTTCCTATTCTGCTTGGCCTGTGAATGATAGAAGTCCCAGATGATGATTTCTCCACCTTCTATTCCAGATGCTATTCTGCCACCAGTGATAGTGGCCAGGCCATAATGTCCCATTTTCTGTGGCAGTCGTTCTGTATGGCGCTGCTTCACCTGAGGGTTCCAGATTTCAAGTTCATCATAATCGGCAATCATCAGACGATGATCGGGCAGAGCTAGCAAATTGCAATGCTCTCTTTCACAAGGAAGGCTTTGAGCCAGATTTCCATAGATATCCCAAAAATGCAGTTCGTTATTATGAGGCCCTGACACCAAAAATATCCAAGGAGCCACACAGATAGAACATATCCGCTCGCATTCCCAACTGAGATAGGAGGCATGGTTCTTCGAAGCAAATTTTAAGACCACGATAGCCCGGGAATAAGCAATCACCAGAGAACCGCCGGATGACACTATTAATGAATTAATCGGTGTTGTAAATTCGTAACTTGGCAACATGCCTTCAAATTTTCGGCTTTGAGTGTTCCATAGATGCACATTGCTACTGTCTTCTACAGCAGCAGCAAGACGCTGAATAGGCAAGAGCACTGCTAAATCTCTAATTCTCAGCAACGGTACCCTAGGTATCTCCATTGAATATTTATATCTTCCTGTGTGTGAGTTCCACAGTTCAATAACACCATGAAAACCATGTACTCCAACCGCAAGCGTATCATTATCCAGAACAGCCATGGCATTAACAAAAAGGGTTCTAAATTTGCATAAGAGGGCAAACGAGTGTGTATCCCACACAGCAACATAATAACCATGAGCTGACGCCAGACGATCTCCTGGTAACTCCTTCAGGAGATACACTATGTTAAGCGTATCATCACTCAATTTCGCTTGCGGGTGTATGCCAAATGCCCACCGATCCCTCATGTAATGCATTAATGCCAGGGCTTCTCCGTTTTTATCTTTGGCAGCCCTGACCAAGCTTTGGGGAAACGATAGCGACTTCAGTTTCTCATACAAAGCATCCTCTCCTCCCAGCCAGCGAATCTGTTCATCTATCTGTGCCTGGGATAATCCTGTCAGATGTCTTTCTTTGATTTCCAGCAATGCTGTAATCGCCAAATCGTTTGAAAGGTGACGATTGTAATACGTTCTGAGACTCTGGCAGGTTTGGCTAAGTATGATCTGTTCATCAATAGAGAATTTTGCAAATAATAAGTCCAGTACTGCAACTGGCAGGTATGACAGATTCAGCCGCTCGAGACAGTTTCTGCAAATCTCCCGTGCCGAAGATAAATCAGAATGCTCTTTCATGGCCAGACGGCTGCTGTACAAGGCCATCCGTTGTCCACAATTCCGACAGCGATTTTCAGGGCGAACCGTTTTTCTGACTTTCGCTTCAGGCGGCGTAGGGTCATCATCACCTCTACCGCTTTTTCGGGAGCTATTCCCTGATCGCCGGCCAGAAAAGCTTGCCTCAGATTTTTGCCCATGTTCACCACTTGCTTCACCGGCTGGCGGACTTTGATTTGACGATTCTGATGAAGCTCCCGAACCACCCCCCCTGGTTTGTACATGAATGGAACCCAGAGAAGCAGGCCACTCCGCGCTGGTATTTTGCTGCCCCAAAAATTGCTCTACTTCATAAGCATCTTCCAGCGATTCTTCCAGCAACGACAAGATATTATTGTTTGCGTGGCTTTCACTCAGGTGGTCAGATGCCATATCACCCAACAGTTCTGCTCTATCAATTTCAACCACCATAATGCGATTTCTGAGTATCTCAGCTAATGACGAGTTACCTTGTTGTGTTGCCCATTTGAGGCGCTGCCGAAGTGTTTTCAGTAGAGCAAGTTTGGTTTGTGCAGATGATGATAACAATCGCCGATTCAATAATGGTGAGTCAGCGGCCAGCCAGATCGGAAATTCGTAGCTGATAAACGGAGCCAGCTCCCGGATGTTTTTATCCGGATCAGAATCATCTCCTCCACTGCCGCCACAGGCTATTGAGCATTCTGACGCTTTATCATCCTGCCATTCAGGTATAGCGATTCCCGCAAGAGCCCTTTTATAGATTCTTAACAGTATATCCAGAATAAGTTGATCAAGACTGCTGAAAAATTGTACGGGCATATTTGCAGGAGGGGTAACTGCAACTCTTATTTTCTGATCAACAAAAGATAAATAGATCCTGACTCGACTATTTTTTCCCGACTCTACCAGGATGGGTAGTTTTTCTTGAATCAATCGCCACTGCTCTAACAGTTCACGATACTCCCAGTCTGGCAATTCATCCGGCAATAATCGTTCTGGCAATGCCGCATCGTTAAAATTAAAGGGTTCTTCTTCCGTTTCACCCCGGGTACGATTCCCGGAAACAATGCTTGCCGTATGATAACCACCTGGAAACCCGATACCATTTTCTGCCATCTGAAATCCAGGGGTACGAACTTTCAGCGAAAAGGGTATAAGCCAAGACTTCATTCCTTCATCGTAGGGTGGCGGCTTAATTTTTTTCTGTGTTCTGGTACAGAACACTTTGTGGCCCGTAAAAATAAAAGCCGATTGATAATCATAGAGCCCGGACAGGTAATCTTCACAATGTTCAGGTAACACATCAACCGTTTGAGCCTGACTACAGCCCAGCCAAACCAACAACAAAAAAGCTGCAACAGCTATAAATGCACACTCCTTCAG
>JBPCXN010000216.1:0-13851 GCA_051008495.1 Endozoicomonas sp.
CACAGCCGCATCAGGCGGCTGATATTTGGTGCTACTGAGCCCAAAGCGGGGGCGGTAGTCAGTGTCACCCAGGTTCTGGATCAGCCGCAGATGAATTATCGGGTTCAGGTCACCCGTGGCATCCTTCAGGACGAGTGCAGCGAGATGATCTCGGCCTTTTTCCGGGCCCGGAGAGAAGCGCGAAAGGAAGAAAAGACGCGGTTAAGGCTCTGTTGAGGATATCCTGGTTGAGACAGCTGGTTTCCGTACCTGAGTTTCGATTATGATAGCGCCCCTGATCCTCCTGAGTACACGGGTACACGTTACTGCCATGAACAGAGGATAGGCTTTGTTCATGGTGTATCTGACCCGGTTTTCCCTCGCCTCTGTGGGGAAAACTGTCTTGTTACGTAACAGCCTCGAGCGGGAAATGTCGGCCACATGAATGAATGTGTCGGTATTTTCACTGAAACATACGGTAAAAGCATGCTGATATTGCGTGGTGCTCCAGCTCTCTCCCTGTTTCGCAGCCAAAAGCTGCTGGCAACCCTGCAGAACAAAATTCCGGAAGTCTCCGGTGTCTTTGCTGAATTTCAACATTTTATCCGGACTGATGACGAGCTGTCAGAGGGTGAAGTTCAGACCCTGGAAAAATTACTGACATACGGCCCAAGGCTGCAGGAAGAGGAGTGCAAAGGTACCCTGTTCCTCGTTGTGCCTCGTCCCGGCACTATCTCACCCTGGTCCAGTAAAGCGACAGATATTGCCCACAACTGTGGGTTGGAAAAAATCCAGCGAATTGAGCGCGGTATTGCCTTCTATGTTGCTGCCGGAAAAGGTCTGGACGAATCACGGCAGGCGCTTGCAGCCTCACTTTTGCATGACCGGATGACCGAAACGGTTCTGAGCGACCTGAATGCTGCAGAGCAGTTGTTCAAAGATGCCGAACCAGCCCCTTTCACCACAGTGGCAGTGCTGGAAAGGGGGCGGGAAGCGCTTGCTGAAGCCAACTTGAGCCTGGGACTGGCCCTGGCAGAAGATGAAATTGACTACCTGGTGGACAGCTACAGAAAGCTGGAGCGGGACCCGACCGACGTTGAGCTGATGATGTTCGCCCAGGCTAATTCTGAGCATTGTCGCCACAAGATTTTCAATGCCACCTGGACTATTGACGGTGAAACCCGCGATCACTCGCTGTTCCAGATGATTCGCAACACCCACAAGATGAACAGTGAGGGTGTACTGTCTGCCTATAATGACAACGCCTCTGTCATCGAAGGCTCCAAGGCTGGACGTTTCTTCCCTAAGGCAGAAGGCAAGGAGTACGGTTTCACTGAGGAAAATATTCATATCCTCATGAAGGTGGAGACTCACAACCATCCGACGGCCATCTCGCCCTGGCCGGGAGCAGCCACTGGTTCCGGTGGTGAAATTCGTGATGAAGGCGCTACAGGGCGTGGTTCCAAGCCGAAAGCAGGCCTGACAGGCTTTACTGTCTCCAATCTGAATATTCCTGGCTATGAACAGCCATGGGAGCAGGAGTACGGTAAACCCGGGCGTATCGTTTCTGCCCTGGATATCATGATTGACGGCCCACTGGGCGGAGCCGGGTTCAACAATGAGTTCGGTCGACCTAACCTGTGTGGCTATTTCCGCACCTTCGAGATGACTGCCAGCAGCGCCAATGGTGATGAAGTTCGCGGTTACCACAAACCCATCATGCTGGCCGGCGGTCTGGGCAATATCCGCCCGGATCACGTTGAAAAAGGTGAAATTCCAGTTGGCGCCAAGCTGATTGTACTGGGTGGTCCCGCCATGCAAATTGGCCTGGGCGGTGGCGCAGCCTCCTCCATGACTTCAGGGGAAGGTCAGGAAGACCTGGATTTCGCCAGCGTCCAGCGAGACAACCCGGAGATGGAGCGCCGCTGTCAGGAAGTGATTGACCAGTGCTGGCAGCTGGGTGATGAGAATCCGATCTGCTTTATTCACGATGTTGGCGCTGGTGGTTTGTCCAATGCACTGCCTGAGCTGGTCAGTGATGGAGATCGTGGCGGACGTTTCCAGATTCGAAATATCCTCAACGATGAACCGGGCATGTCGCCCCTGGCGCTCTGGTGTAATGAGTCCCAGGAACGTTATGTCATGGCGGTGGCAGCGGAAAACCTGGAGTTGTTCGAGGCTATCTGCCAGCGTGAACGTTGCCTGTATGCCGTAGTGGGTGAAGCCACAGAAGAAAAACACCTGCTGGTTGAAGACAGCCATTTTGAGAACAAGCCTGTAGACATGCCGCTGGACGTACTGCTGGGCAAGCCGCCCCGCATGCATCGTGATGTGCAGTCTGAAGAGTTCAAGCAGAAGCCTCTGGATTTGTCTGGTATCCAGCTGGATGAAGCCTGTGAGCGGGTTCTGAAGCTGCCCTCTGTGGCCAGCAAGAACTTCCTGATCACCATTGGAGACCGTTCCATTACCGGTCTGGTGGCCCGTGACCAGATGGTAGGCCCCTGGCAGGTACCGGTTGCGAACTGTGCCGTCACTGCAACATCTTTCAATGGTTACACCGGCGAAGCCATGTCCATGGGTGAAAGGACTCCGGTGGCCCTGATTGATGGCCCGGCTTCCGGACGCATGGCCATTGGTGAGTCGATTACCAACATTGCCAGCACCCGTATTGATAAGCTGAGTGATGTGAAGCTGTCTGCCAACTGGATGGCTGCTGCCGGTCATCCGGGTGAAGATGAAAAGCTCTATGATACCGTCAAGGCGGTTGGCATGGAGCTCTGCCCTGAGCTGGGAATCGCCATACCCGTCGGCAAGGACTCTATGTCCATGCGCACCAGCTGGAAAGAAGAAGGTCAGGACAAGAGCGTGACCTCACCTCTGTCCCTGGTGATTTCCGCTTTCGCTCCCGTCACAGATATTCGCAAGACGGTGACGCCACAACTGAGAACGGACCTCGGTGATACCTGCCTGCTGCTGGTGGATCTTGGACGAGACCAGAATCGACTTGGTGGTTCAGCTCTGGCGCAGGTTTATGGCCAGATTGGTGACCAGGCTGCAGATGTCTCCTCGGCTGAAGACCTCAAGAGCTTTTTCCAGGCTATCCAGCAACTTCTGGAGGAAGACGTGCTGCAGGCTTACCATGACCGCTCTGATGGTGGCCTGTTCACCACCCTGGTGGAAATGGCGTTCGCCGGCCACACCGGGATTGATATCAATCTGGACAAGCTGGCCGGTTCAGAAGACATGATTCTGCCTGCGCTCTTCAATGAAGAGCTGGGCGCAGTGCTTCAGGTGCGCAGGAGTGACAGGGGTAAGGCTAAAGACATCCTGGCTGAATTCGGCCTGGGTTCCTGCACTCACACAATCGGTAAACTGGCTGAAGGGCAGAAAGTCCGTTTCCGGTTTAACGGCGAACCCATCGTTGCCGAAAGCCGGGTCAAATACCAGCGCTGGTGGTCTGAAACCAGTTACCGCATTCAGTCTCTGCGAGATAATCCAGACTGCGCACGACAGGAGTTCGATAACCTTCTTGATGATCATGACACAGGCCTGAACGCCTCTCTGCCTTTCGACATTAATGAAGATGTCGCAGCACCGTTCATCGCTACCGGATCACGCCCTAAAGTAGCCATTCTCCGGGAGCAGGGTGTCAATGGGCATGTGGAAATGGCTGCAGCTTTTGACAGGGCCGGTTTTGCCGCTGTTGATGTTCATATGAGTGATATCCTGGCTGGCCGCAGAAACCTGGAGGAATTCAAGGGGCTGGTGGCCTGTGGTGGCTTCTCCTATGGCGATGTTCTCGGTGCCGGTGAAGGCTGGGCCAAGTCCATTCTGTTCAACAGCATGGCCCGAGATCAGTTTGCCGGCTTCTTTGAGAGGAAGGACAGCTTTGCCCTGGGGGTTTGTAATGGCTGTCAGATGCTGTCCAATCTTCATGACCTGATACCAGGAGCTGAATACTGGCCGCACTTTGTCCGCAATGTCTCAGAGCAGTTTGAGGCCCGGACCGCCATGGTCGAAGTCCAGAAGAGCCGCTCAATCTTCCTTCGAGGTATGGAAGGTTCCCGTATGCCTATCGCTGTGGCCCATGGTGAGGGCCATGCCGAGTTCCATAAGAAAGGGCATCTGGACCGTCTTATTGAAGCGAATCAGCTGGCTCTGCGCTATGTCGACAACCAGGGCAAGGCAACCGAACGCTACCCATACAATCCTAACGGTTCACCCAAAGGGGTTACCGGTATGACTTCCGCCGATGGCCGGGTCACTATTATGATGCCCCACCCAGAGCGGGTGTTCAGGGCTGTACAGAACAGCTGGCGTCCGGACGGATGGGATGAAACCGGCCCATGGCTGCGGATGTTCCGTAACGCCAGGGTCTGGGTAGACTGATATCCTTCGCTGCCGGAGCCTCACTGGCTCCGGCACAACTTCACTCTGAAGTACTGTTCAGGCCGGATTGACAGGATCTGGCACCTTTTCCATGTGCTATTAATAGATGCTGATCCTAGGAGCCATTAGACCGAGAATAGACAGGTCGACCTAAAGCCCAGGAAGATCGGCCAGGTTTTCCACTGAATTTGTTTAAATAGGTCAACTATTCGCACAAATCCAGTGAAAAATCTGATTCGATCTAATGAACTTTTTGCTCGACCGCTATTCTCGGTCAGGCTCCTAGATGTATTCAGGTCTGACAATTGCGAAAGGTTGCGTATTGAATCCTTGCATACACTTGTAGACATGGACGTGATAGGAGTAAAACCATGACAAGCAGAATAAAACAGGCCGCGCTGGCTTTTTGTGTTGCAGTAACATTGGCTGGGTGTACGTCAGACCTGACAGGCACTACCTATTCCGCCGGAGAAGCCCGGCATATGCAGTCCGTGCGCTTTGGTACTGTTGCCGAGGCCCGGCTGGTCAAGCTGGAAGGCTCCCAGGGTGAAGTAGGAACCCTGGCTGGTGCTGCCGTTGGTGGTATTGCCGGCTCCAGTATTGGCGGCAAGCGCGAGAGTGCCATTGCCGCTGTGGCCGGTGCTGTTGCTGGTGGTGTACTGGGCAGCATGGCTGAAAAGAAGATTACCACCAAACAGGGGGTAGAAGTGACCGTCAGGCTGGAGGATGGTTCTTATGTGTCCGTCGTGCAGCAGGCTGATCCCGCAGCCCCATTCGCCCCGGGTGACCGTGTCAAAATCCTGATCCAGGGCTCAACCAGCCGGGTGGTTAAGGTTCAATAAGCCGCCTGCTCCTGCGCAAAGAGCCTCCGTTTCTGGAGGTTTTTTTATAAGAAGTCATTGGTCATTGCCTTGACTGCCGTATAGCGGCGGGCTCAAGCAGGTAGTAATGGATGGTTGTCCAGCGGGTATCCTCAACCTCAATGTTGATGTGAGGCTTGAACTTGAAAGTGTCCAGGAACACTGCCTCCGGATAGTTCTGCTTCAGGCGCTCGCTGACCAGGCGGGTATGACGATCGCCTTCCCGGATCACAATGATACCGCCACGCAAAAGGAAATCTTCTTCTTCCATCCAGAGGCTCTCCGCAGGGTTGAGCCCCAGGTAAGGGATGGTGCCGCTGCGACTGTAGGCCACCAGCTCAGTCACGTGATAGTGCAGTCCACCCAGGTAGGGGATGGGGTAGTCGTAGTACTGGCGCCAGAGCTGCTCGGCCTTGAGCATTTCTTCTTGGGCCGGAAGAAACTCGTCGGCCTCATGGTAGTCCTCATTGAACAGCGGCTGGTAATACAGATAAGCCATTCTTAATGACCAGAGTGTCAAACCTGTCAGAAGGCACAGAACCACTGTTCTGACAAACTGTCGATAACTGATCTCCGGCTGGAACCAGTAGAACATGAGCAGTGGCAGCCAGGCAAAATAGGGGGTTGCCCACCTGGGGACCAGTTTCTCCCCGGTGAACAGTCCGAACAGCATGGTCAGCAGCGTTGGACCAAGGGCAATGGCCAGAAGAAACACAGTCTTGAACTCACCATCGAATGTTTTCAAGCCTGATTTTCGATAGAAAGGCCAGAACAGCAGCAGGAGCAGCAATACATTACTGAGACTGTTGAGGGCAAACTCAAATGGCGTAATGAAATGTGCTACCCAGTCTTTGCCTTTGTTATCTGCGTCATTGACGTAGTTGGACTCGACGTAATTGATGGCGGCAAAGCTGTTTTCGTACAACCAGACCAGGTGAGGTGTGATGATGACCAGGGCCAGGATGCCGGCAAGCCAGGGACCTGCTGTCTTGAGGCTGGCTCGCCCTTCTACCGTGAGTATCAGACATAGAAATAATGGCAGAAATAAGACAGCTGCTTGATATTTGCTGAGTACTGCAAGACCGGCAAGAATGCCGCAAAGCAACCACTGCTTCATGGATTGCCGTGTCACGGCGAAATAGAAGCTCAATGCCAGCAGCGCCCATATGGGTGACTGAAGTGTATCAGGCGTTACCCGTTCAACACGGTTGCTGTAAAACAGAACACCCTGCAACAGGAAAACGGCCAGTAATGCTCCCGTACCGGTGAGGTATTCTTTCGATAATCTCCAGACGGCAATAAAAGCTATCACGACACATAGTTGAGCCAGCAGGTAGACAGGCAGGTCCGGAGTTTCGCCCAGACGGGCAAAAATGGCGGTTACCCATGCAGCCAGTGGCGGGTGTTTGTCATACCCCCATTGCCAGAGGTTGCCCCAGGCGATGCCTTCCAACGTGTCAGATACCAGCGTGTGCCGGGTGAACCAGGGGCCCAGTGTCCAGAACAGAATCTGGAAAAGGCTGATCAACGCCAGCCAGCTTAAAGGGCGCTTGATGATTGTCTCTGATGAGTGCACTGAGAATCCGTCCAGGTGCTTGAGCATGGTTGCATGCCATACTCTTTTCGTCGTCCATAACAGAATAAAATTTAACCTGGATCAGCCGTTTATGGCCAGATCTCAGGTCGAAGCAGGTAATATTCCACTACCGACATGGTAGGATTCTTAATAGCTATAGGGATCTTTGGACGGGTAGAAAAAGTGCCGAGATACTCGGCTTCGGGGTAGTGGTTTTGCAGTCGATCCCTGACCGGTGAAGTTTCCCTGTTACCCTGGCGGATGACGATAATGCCACCTTCTTTTCGAAATTCTTTTTCGGTCATCCACTGGCTCTGTCTTGGGTCTAGCCCCAAAAAAGGGATAACCTTGCCCTGGCTATAGGCAGTGAGACCTGTCACGTGATAATGCTGCCCCCCCAGGAAATGAAGCTTTGAAGGGAAGTGTGCCTGCCAGAGTGTTTCAGCTCTGGCCATCTCTTCTCTTGCCGGTAAAAATTCGTCGGCCTTCCAGTAATCATCGGTGATGTAAGGCTTCCAATAGAGATAACCAATGCGAAGGCACCACAGGATCAACCCAGTCAACAGGCAGGTGTATGCTGTCTTCAGGAACCTGGATTCATTGATTTCAATTCTCAGCATCACCAGCAACCAGAGTGGTAGCCAGGCAAAGTAGGGGGTGGCCCATCGAGGAATTAACTCTTCGCCGGTGATCATTCCGCACAATGCTGTCAACAGCAGGGGACCGGTGGCTACAACTGTAAGAAAACGGGCTTGAAAACTATCGTTTCCTGGTGCGGTATTGCGCAGCTTTGCAAGTGGCCAGACTATGAGTGCCAGGGGAACCAGGTTGGCCAGGGCACTGCCCAGAAAATTTACAGGTACGACCAGATGATCTGATAAATGCCCCTGCCCATATTCCGGGTTATCAATGTAATTGCTGTTCAGATAACTGACACTGACAAAGTTATTCTCCATCAGCCAGTGGATATGGGGAGCGATGATGGCAAGTGCAGTTATGGCCCCAAGCCATGGTCCGGCTGTTCGCCAGCATTGCAGGCCTTTGTCGGTGCTTATCATGATGACAAACAGGCAGATCAATAAAACGGCAGCCTGGTATTTGGTCAGAATCGCCAGTCCTGCCAGAATTCCGCTGAAAAACCAGAACCTGAGAGCTCTGCCCCTGGCAGACTCCGTCACGGCAAAATAAAAACTCAGAACCAATAGTGCCCAGATGGGCGATTGCAGAGTGTCTGGTGTGACTCTTTCCACCCTGTTGCTGTAGTAAGTCACGCCAAGCAGCAGGAAGGAGGAAGTTAATGCGGCATGGGCAGAAAGAAATTCTCTGGCCAATCGCCACACCGCCCAGAAAGTCACTACCACACATACCTGTGCCAGAAGATAGATAGGCAGGTCGGGATCATCGACAGTACCGGCAATACAGGCGGTCAGCCAGGCGGTAAGAGGAGGGTGTTTGTCATAGCCCCATTGCCAGAGGCTCCCCCAGACAATGCTTTCCAGAGTGTCATAAACCAGGGTCTGGCGAACCAGCCAGGGGCCAAGGGTCCAGAACAGCAGTTGTAGAAAGCACAGGACTGTCAGCCAGTGCCATGGCTGCAATCGGGAGGATGTTCTGAGTGAGACTTTCCAGGAAACGAGCCGGGAAATGAGATTGTCCATACTGTCTGACACTGCCAAGGTTTGACTCGAAACAGGTCAGTATAGACAGTCGTATCAGGTCAAAGTTCTCAGGGTAACACCTGCCTTTTCACAGTCTTTCTCGAAGCGGTCACTGGCAAGATATTCATACTCGAGAAGGCGGGCTTCAGCGTGGTCAAGCTCTGCAGCGGATGAAAGGCTCTGTGCTGGATGACACATGATCAACCCCCTGTCAGGCAGAGACTTAAGCCAGCTGCGCATTAATTCTGGAAAAGGCTGGTCAGGTTCAAGGGAGTACACGCCGGCAAAAGCGCTGTTGGTGGTTATTTCGGAGCTTTTCAACGCTTTTCTAAGAGGAATGGCTCCACTGCCGGATATGACCAGACTCTTGATGCCATTCCCGCCCATCATTGGAGAAACACTGCGAACCCAGAAACTTTCAGCAGGGGCCTGCTCCTGAATGACGAATAGCAGGGCCTTTCTGACCACTGGCAGGTGGTGAACATGCTGATGACCATCAATAAAATCCGGTTGCCTGCCAAAAACATCACAGAAGGCGAGATACTGGGCAGTAATCTCAGCTTTTATCTGGTTGTAGTCAAGAGCCCGCAGGTGACTCAGCAGCAGCATCTTTTTCAGGCCCGGAAGACCCTTCTTGAATGCCGGACTAAGACCCGGGCCTTCGGTAAAATTAAGATGCAGTCCTATATCCATAGGGGCTTTGCTGGCTTGTAACCAGTGAGCATGAACATTCCAGTCTCGCGATGTCACCAGGCAGCTGGTGGCATGAAGGCGCTGCTTTTCCCCCAGATCAAGAATCGCTGAGGAAACCTCCGGGCACATGGCGTAGTCATCAGCACAGAGAGTGACCGCCTTCATTTGAACGCCCAGTATTTGCTCAGGGTGAATGTCGCCAGGGGCACGGTAATCAGAACAATAAAGCTTGCCAGCATGTAATTCAGAGCGGTGTAGGTCAGCAGTAGAGTGTAAAGCCCCTGGTTAAGAGCAAAGCTGCAGAGCAGCTGCACGGCCAGGAAACGCAGAATGGCACTGCCATGACCGTGCTTTTTATGATCAAAGGTCCACAGGCTCTGCCCGGTATAACTCACGGTGAATGCGGTGATGAAAGCGAGAACGTTAGCGCCTATGGGGGGCAGAGATAATTGTTCGACAAGAAGCCAGAGGCAACCCAGATGGACTGAGGCGGCGAGGCCGCCAACGATAACAAATTTGATCAACTGTTTGGTCATTTAGCGTGACTGCTTTTCGCTCAGGGCTGTTTTCCGCTCAGGGCAGTTTACTGTCCGGGTCATCGAAACCCAGTTGCCTTTGAATAAGGTAACGGGGGCGCTGTTTCACTTCGTTGAAAATGCCGGCCACGTATTCGCCAAGCACCCACAGGGAGAGCAGTTGAATACCACCGATAAAGGTTATGGCGACAATTACTGTGGGCCAGCCAGGCAGTGGCGTACCCAGGAAGAAAGTCCTGAAGATAATAAAGAAGGCGTAGAATACCGAGATTATGGAAATCAGCAAGCCAAGCCCGCCGACTATGCGAAGAGGTAGAGTGGTGAAGGCGGTAATGCCAGACAAAGCCAGGCTGGTCAGCTTGCCATAGCCCCAGCCGGATTCTCCCGCCAGGCGTTCACGAACCTGGAAAGGCAGGCCAATGCATTTGTAACCGACCCAGGCGTAGATGCCTTTCATAAAACGGTTTCGTTCCGGCATGGCTTTCAGGGCATCAACCACCACTCGGTCCATCAGGCGGAAGTCCCCGGCATGGGCCGGAACATCAATGCCGGTGCTTGAGTGCATGATCCGGTAAAACAGTTGCGCTCCTTTCTTTTTCAGAAAGGACTCTTCATCCCGGTCCTGGCGCACGCCGTAGACCATCTGGTAACCCTGTTTCCAGTAGTCGAAAAAAACCGGAATCATTTCCAGGGGGTGTTGAAAGTCGGCATCAATCAATACCACGGCATCACCGGAAGTCGCATCAATGCCGGCTGTCAGTGCGATTTC
Source organism: Endozoicomonas sp. (assembly GCA_051008495.1). Lineage (GTDB taxonomy): Bacteria > Pseudomonadota > Gammaproteobacteria > Pseudomonadales > Endozoicomonadaceae > Endozoicomonas_A. The sequence continues at coordinate 10,461 of JBPCXN010000216.1, forward strand.
CTTGCCAAAGTTCCGGGACAGGCCAATCAGTTTAACCCGGTTGTCTGCGCAAAAGGGTTCAACAAGTTCTACCGTCTGGTCTGCGCTGCCATCATCAACGACTATTACCTCATAGTCTGGGGTGATCGCCTCCAGTTGGCCCTGCAGGGCTTCCAGGAATTGGGCAATAACGGGGCCTTCATTGAATACCGGAACCACACAGCTCAGTTTGGGGGTGTCGTCAGATTTCATCGGCTCTCCAATGACTGTGATGGTTATTATTGTACTGTCCGGTAATTATGTCCTGACCGGGTAGAACCTGTTCAGGAGTAAGGTAGTAGCCCTGGACAACTACACTATGCCAATTATTGGTGGTGAAGGGGGGCAATTGCAAGCGGTGAGCTGAAAGGCTATGCCGCTATTCACATTGCTCCGTCAGTTCGTTTTCCAGCAAGCCGAAAAAAGTTGGTTCATAACCACTGAAAAACCAGCCAAGGTGTGAGTCGCATTTTCCGCAGCAGGCGTATTGCCAGCGGTATCCCGGGAACCAACTGAATTCTGCCGTAGCTTCCCCAAAGACAGCACAGCCGGGAGCCTGGCTGAAGCAGGTGAAGTAGAAGAACCGGCCAGAAGGGTTGCACTGCGAATGACTCTGACTGCCGGCGATGGTAATGGAATGACCACTGCTGGTGACAGGGTTACGGCACCGGCGGCACAGCAGCTTTTTCCCGGAGTTGCCATCCTCGTCGGCAGTTTCCGCATCCGAAGCCTGGTCAGGCTGACCATTGCTGAGAGAGGCATGACCCTGCTCCCGCTGTCTGGTACGGTATAGCCCTGTTAAAACTTGCGTTTCCATGGAGGCGCATTTTACCTTAAAAAGTTTTTCATCACCGGGGGCGTCGAAATATATTTTTTCCGCTCATGGCTGCTTGGGGAGTTACGATGAGAAAAGAAACCGTTTTCGCCGTGGCGCTGGTCGGAGCTGTAGTGATCGTTATTGCCGGCTGGTTTCTGCTGCGTTCCGATGGCACGGAGAAGGTTCCAGCAGAGCCAGCCATCGTAGAACCTGTGGAATGGATTGAGCCGGAACCACTGCCTGGTCAGGAAGTGCCGGATGATGAGTGGGATGAGGAGCCCGCACCTCCCGAGGTCACAAGGATCATCATCGACGAGCCGGGAAACGGCCAGTCCGACATCAGTGAGATCCTCTCCGAGAAAATCCTTCTTGATGAAAAAGTCGTGGATAAAAAGAAGCTGGAGAACCCCTGAGAGAAAGGCCCGCTCTCTGGCTGGCACTGCAAGCATCAGAGGGCACATTCCTGTAACTCTGCACATATGTAAGAGATCACTTACACCAATTTACGCCAGTAGCCTATTACTGCCCGGCGGCAATCTTGCTATTTTGTAAATGCAGGGACAGCCACTTCACATGGATGTGAGCCCGCCAGGGATTCGGCGGGCAATTTTTTATCCCTCTCTACCTTCTTTCCGTTGCATTTTCTTTACAGTTCTTTGCCTTTGCCTTGTTCGATGATAGTCTTTCCCCGATTTTGACCATTTTCTTACGGATGGAATAATAAAAGATGTCACCGCTCATTGAACCTGAGGTTCTGGCTACATTACTCAATGACGCCAGGGTTGTGATTATCGATGCCCGTTTCAATCTGACGGAAGCCCAGTTAGGGCTCACCATGTACAGACAGGGGCATATTCCGGGTGCGCAGTTTGCCGACCTGGAAAAAGACCTTTCCGGCCCGGTGGTTCCAGGCAAAACAGGCAGGCACCCACTGCCGGACTTGGACACTCTTGCCGAAAAAATCAGGCACTGGGGAATTTCTGAAAAGTCTCATGTTGTCGTTTATGACGACGGCGGGCACGCTATGGCTGCCAGGGCATGGTGGCTGTTCCGCTGGGCAGGACTGAAGAAGATTCAGGTGTTGCACGGTGGCATCAAAGCCTGGCAGGCTGGCCGTTACCCGATGACTTCGGAACAATCCCTGGCCGAAGTGAGTGACTTCCAGTCGCAGGTTAATCCAGGCATGACTGTTTCAGCGGATGACATTATGCAGCAGCTGCCATCCAAACAGTGCTGCTTGATTGACGCGCGTGCCATTGAGCGTTTTTCTGGGGAAACAGAGCCTCTGGATAGCCGTGCCGGACACATTCCCGGCGCTTTTTGCCACCCCTTTACTGTCAACATGGACGACAGCGGTGAATTTCTTCCCAGGGCCACTCTCAGGGCCAGACTGGAGAAGGTAATTAATAACCACCCTGAACCTGTATTCTACTGTGGTTCCGGGGTCACCGCCTGCCATAACATTCTTGCCATGGAATATGCCGGCCTGTCAGGAGCGCGCCTGTACCCGGGCTCATGGAGCGAATGGATCACAGACCCGGCGAGACCCATCGAAACCGGCATTGAGAACGAATAAAGGAGGGGAAGCCCTCCTTTCATGCCACTCTGCCCGCTACCGGCGAACCGGAGTCAGTTCGCGAATACTTTCTTCACTGGCCAGCCGCATGATCAACTGATCCCTGCTGGTATAGCCGGTAACACAGATCAGCACTTCATAGTGCCCTCTCTCTGGTTTGTGTTCGGCGGAGAAATGCCTGACTCTCAACCCCTCTTCACTGCTGGAATGTAGCATTTTCTCCAGGCTGTCCAGGCTGCCTGTGGTCACCAGCCTGAGCTTGAGCTCGTTCACTGTCTGCTCCCTTTTCATCGGCTCAAAAAAAAGCCCCCGGATCTTGCGATGCGGGGGCCTGTGTTTGCATTTTCAGCTACCCACACCAGCCCCCGCAGTACATAATCATGATGCGTTTCATGAGGGTCTTGGTCATGGATATCTGGAAATTCATCTAGGTAATGTTACGTACAAATGTTCGAAGGGTGTATGTATATCAAACCGATCTTGGCCTGTAAAGGTTATTTTCTGACTGCCCCTCCCTACTCCTGAACAGAAACAAGCCCCATGCAATGGTCTGCATGAATTACTTTACGATTTTGGAATGCTCTCTAGACTTTCTTTGACAGTCATCAGGAGAGTCAACGATGCTGAGGCAGAAACATAACCTGAGTGATGATTTTGATCTTGTGCAGGATCGGATTTCCGTGCTGAAACAAACGGATGAACAGTTTCACCGGCTGGAGAAGGAGTATCATGCCCTTGATCACCAGGTCAGGGGGCTGGAGATGCGGAATGTGCCTGTCAGTGATGAACGTTTCGGGGCCATGAAGCGCCGCCGGGTGCATCTGAAGGATGAATTGTTACGGCGGCTGACGTCCTAGTACCCCGTCCGCCTGCAAATGATAGGTTCAGCTCAAGGCAGAGCACTCAGGTCAAGGCGCAGCTGTGCAGGAATACTTTATGTCTTTCAATCAGCTGGAACGCAGAGATGCCTGGGCGGCCCC
>JBPCXN010000217.1:0-11541 GCA_051008495.1 Endozoicomonas sp.
TCTCGCCTTCCGGATTGATAATGAAAGTGCCGCGCAGTGCCAGGCCTTCTTCTTCAATCATCACGCCGAAGTTGCGGGTGATGGTGCCGGTAGGGTCGCCGATCATTGGGAAACGAATTTTGTTAATGGTGTCTGAATTGTCATGCCAAGCCTTGTGAGTGAAGTGGGTGTCAGTGGAAACAGAGTAAACCTCAACACCGAGCCCCTGCAGCTGTTCGTAGTGGTCCGCAACATCACCCAGTTCTGTCGGGCAGACAAAGGTGAAGTCAGCCGGGTAGAAGAACACTACGGACCATTTGCCGAGCAGATCCTGTTCGCTTACATCAATGAAGTCGCCGTTGTGAAAAGCTGTGGCGTTGAATGGCTTGATTTTGGTGTTGATCAGAGATTGAGTCATTGCTTAAGTGCCTTTTTGCTCGTTGATTCGGTTTGTTCCGAAGACAGGACTAATGCTAAGGCAGTCGCTTAGATTGATCTAATTAATTAAAAAAATTTATTCTATAGTAAATATCTATTTAAGTGAGGTGTGCATAAAAAAAGCGCAAACCTCACGGCTTGCGCTTCAGCAGAGTAGGAGAAGAATTACTTCTTCTGGTTGTACTTCATGGAGTCCAGGGCCACAGCGAAGATAATGATCGCGCCCTTGATGATGTACTGCCAGTATGGGCTGACACCAACGTAGGTCATACCGTAGTTGATCACAGTGAAGATCAGTACACCGGTGACAACACCCAGGACAGAACCGACACCGCCGGAGAAGGACACACCGCCCACCACGCAGGCAGCAATGGCGTCCAGCTCATACATGAAGCCGAGGTTGTTGGTGGCACTGCCCACCCGTCCGGCTTCCAGTAAACCGCCAAAGGCGTAGAAAATCCCACCCAGAATGTAAATTTTCAGAAGTGTTGCTGTGACATTAACACCGGAAACGCGTGCTGCTTCAGGATTGCCGCCTACGGCAAAAATGTTTTTTCCGAAAACTGTCTTGTTCCAGATCACCCAGACAATGGCGATAGCTGCGGCTGCATAGAAGGTCAAATACGACAGCCGCAGATTACCCAGGGTGATAAAGCCCTGAGTGAAGGCCGAGAACTGCTCTGTAAATCCTGCGACAGGCGAGGCTCCCACCGTGTCAAAGTAGAGCGAGTTAACCCCGTATACGGCGATCATCATACCCATAGTGGCAATAAAGGGCGTTACTTTCAGATAGGCCACCACTATGCCATTGAGAAGGCCAATGACCGCACCAACTGCGCAGACAATCAGGATAACGGCAACAATGGGTACTTCGCCGATATTCGGGAAGACCTTGTTAACGTTATCTATGGATTGCAGCAGTGTTGCTGAGATTACAGCGGCCAGGCCTACCTGACGCCCTACAGACAGATCAGTACCCTGAGTGACGATAATACCGGCCACACCCAGTGCAATGATGATACGAACGGACGACTGGGTAAGGATATTGCCCAGGTTACGCAGGCTCAGGAATGAAGGCTCCTGAATGACAATAAAAGCCAGTATCAGAAACAGTACCGCGTAGATGCCACCGTTTCTCAGGTATTGCATCACATTAATATTCTTTGCAGATCCCATAAAATTTTTCCTACCTTAGACAAATCTGTCACAGATAACGTGAAGCAAGATTCAATATTTCGTTCTGGGTGGTATTTTTCGTTTCAACAATGCCGGCCACGCGGCCGTTGCTCATCACCATGATCCGGTCTGTAACCCCAAGCAGCTCAGGCATTTCAGACGAAATCATGATGATGCCCTTGCCTTTAGCCGCCAGGTCCAGCATCAGCTGGTAAATCTCATATTTCGCGCCTACGTCGATGCCACGAGTCGGCTCATCGAGCATTAGCACTTCCGGCTCGGTCAGCAGCCAGCGACCAATAACTACCTTTTGCTGGTTACCACCGGACAGCGAACCAATGGGTGTTTTGTGGGAAGGGGTTTTAACGCGCATGGAATCAATCACCCACTGGGTGTCGTCCTGCATTTTCCTGTTGCTCAGCAGGCCAAACTGTTCCCGATAACTCTCCATGTTGGCGATCAGGGAGTTGAAGGTGATATCCAGGCCAGCATAAATGCCAGTGGCCCGGCGTTCTTCCGTCACCAGAGACAGGCCATCCTGAATAGCCTGGTGGGCATTGTTGATTTCCATTTCCCTGCCGTGCAGCTTTACGATGCCGGAGCCTTTGGTACGGATGCCAAACAGTGTTTCCACGACATCTGTCCGTTTAGCGCCAACCAGGCCGGCGATGCCGAACACTTCGCCCTTGCGGACATTGAAGCTGACATTCTGGATGGAAGGCTGGTTCCTGGCGGTCAGTTCTTCTACCTCAAGCAGAATTTCGCCGGGACTGTTGGTCTTTTCCGGGAAGCGCTGGGTCAGTTCCCGGCCCACCATCATGCTGATGATGCTATCCATATCCAGGCCTTCCAGCTCACGGGTGGCTACCCACTGGCCGTCACGGAGAATGGTGATTTCGTCACAGAGGGCAAAAATCTCTTCCATCTTGTGGGAGATATAAACAATGCCGCAGCCCTTGTCCTTGAGCTTACGTATGATGGTAAAAAGGTGAGTAATCTCTTTTTCGGTCAGGGACGAGGTGGGCTCATCCATGATCACGATTTTTGCGTTGTAGGAGAACGCCTTGGCGATTTCCACCATCTGCATCTGGGACACAGACAGCGTGGCGACCTTGTCCCTGGGGTCGATATCGATATCCAGCTCTTCAAATATCTTCGTGGTTTCGTCGTACATTTTTTGCTGGTCGACGAACAGGCCCTTCATGGGGTAGCGTCCGAGCCACATGTTGTCCATGACAGTGCGCTGGAGAACCTGGTTAAGTTCCTGGTGAACCATGGAGACACCATTATCCAGGGCCTCCTTGGAAGAGGTGAAATTAACTTTGTTACCTAGAAAAAGGATGTCTCCTTCATCTTTTTTGTAGATACCAAACAGGCATTTCAGCAAAGTGGATTTGCCTGCACCGTTCTCACCCATGAGGGCGTGAATGGAGTGAGGGCGAATCCTGAGGTTGACCTTGTCGAGCGCTTTAACGCCCGGAAACTGCTTGCTGATACCGGTCATTTCCAGGAGGTATTCAGAATGGCCGGGGCCGGGTTCCGGGCTGGTATCCAGTGTGGCATCCATAGCGTTATTCTTCAGTATGCAGGGAGGCAAACGGGAGCAGCGCCCCGTTTGGCTGTTAGGAAGTAGAGACTGGTTCTTCGCCTGTCGCCATTAGCTGAACCTATCAAATGGAGTCAGGCGAAGGACTGCACTTACAGGGTGTCTTTATCTACGCCGACGTATGGGATACGAACGACCTTACCTTCCATTTCCCAATCAGTACCTTCTGTAGCTTTCTTGCCGTTAGCCAGGTTGTTGGCAATCTGGAAAGTGGCCTTGGCCTGGTTTTTGCCATCGTTCAGAACAGTACCCTGCAGATCGCCATTGGCAACCATGGCAAGGGCTTCAGTCAGAGCGTCCACACCGAAGACAGGAACGTGGGTTTTGTCCGCGGCCTTCATGGCTTCAACAGCACCCATGGCCATGGCGTCGTTGTTGGCGATCACGACTTCAATCTTGTCGGCATTAGGGCCGGAGAACCAGGCGTCGACCTTGTCTTTGGCCATGGCTGTGTCCCACATGGCTGTATCCAGGTGCAGCTGCTCGGTCTTGATGTTGTAGTCCTGGTTCAGGGTGGAGATCACGTAATCGGTACGAGCTTCGGCGTCAGGGTGGCCAGGTTCGCCTTTCAGCAGAACGAACTGGATAACACCGTCGTCGTTCAGGTCCCATTTCGGGTTGGCTTGCCAGTGGTTGGCAATCAGCTGGCCCTGGATGATTCCGGACTCCTTGGAGTCAGTACCTACGTAATAGGCATCGTCATAGCTGGCCAGGGCCTGTGCGCTGGGTTCCTTATTGTAGAAAACGACAGGAACGCCATCCATCTTGGCCTTGTTGATGATGGTGGGAGCGGCAGCCGGGTCAACCAGGTTGATGGCGAGAGCTTTAACGCCGCGGGCCAGCATGATGTCCACCTGGTCATTCTGCTTGGACTGGTTGTTTTCAGAGTCGTTCATGAGAAGACGAACGCCGCCAGTCTCTTTCGCTTCGGCTTCAATGGCCTGACGGACAACAGACATAAAGTTGTCGTCGTATTTGTAGACAGTGAAGCCAAGAGTGGTGGAAGCCTGGGCGATAGAGCCGATGGCCATGCTGGCAGCAGCGGCGGCGCAGAGAAGCGTCTTCTTCATAATCTACCTGTTTGGAAATCAATGTCAGAATATGCATTTGAATTTGAGCTCAAATGTTGGGTTTCGATCTTAATGACAGCTTCGCTGACAAGTTCTGACATGAATCAACAATCCGACAGGTGTCTGATAACATTTTCAAAAGAACGTGAAGGTTTGATTGATTAATAATCAAGCCTTCATCATAACCACGACTGAAGTGATTAACAGGCTTTGATCATCAGCCCATATGAAAACCATCCAGCCATAGCCTGAGTTTTCCATCCGCTTGCAGGTCACAGGTGTGTTGGGCTTTTTCCAGCATTTTTCTTGAATAGGGGCTGACAGTGGTCATCATGGGCTCGCCAGCCCTGACTTCCAGGAAACTGTTTTCACGCGGGTAAAGCCGGCACCAGCGAACGCCAGCACGCGCGCCATTTTCCTGCGGCACAATTTAGGGTGTCGTCATTTCAGCAAGGGGTAAACGATAAAGATCCACTGTCGCGCCTGTGCAGCAGTCGGGGTCGTTTTCCCATGGGCCGTCGGCGGAAATCACATAACAGTGGCTACTTTGGATTTTTCCGTCGGAATAAGATCGGGTGGATTCGTTCTGAGCTTCAACTATCTTCAATCATACAAAACCAAATACCTTTAAGTGGTGAGATGAGGAACATGCGGTTAGTATCACCTCGTCAGCACTGGAGTGCCGATATTTCATTGCACCTTTTTTCTCACTTGTGCAGGCAAATGTGTATTCTGCCTAGAGGTGTATTCTATACAATCTGCCTAGCTCTATCGTCTCATGTTATAGCTGAAGATATCACTGTTACTGAGGAACCGGCTGATTTCATATTGAATAGTCAACATGAAATATCTGGAGTATACACTGGCTCAGAAAATGATGACGAAGCTGATGAATTTTTGAAAGGTATAACCTTCTGCCAGCTCTGCAACAGCGGGCAGGGAGATGCTGACACCAAAAGAGCATGCTCAGGGTGCCGGCTCTATCTTTTTCTTGCTCTGGATCCATGCAATGCAACAGCAGTTGAGACTTTAATCAATGCTGGTGCTAACCCTTCTGCCACCTCCCCAAAAGCAGGGTACATACTAAATCACCTGGCAAAAAACAAAGATGTGGAGTGCTTTGGAGTTCTATTGAAGAATGGTGCAAACCCTGAACCAGAGTCGGATTCCGAAGTCAATGAAGGCTTAACTGTTACCAAAGCCTGTATCAAACACGAGTGTTATGGCTGTCTAGATCTGCTGATCGATAAACAGGTAAAACTGGATCCGGACGAAGGAGAGGGTGAGTCTGTACTGATCTTCGCCATACAAAACTCAAGACATCAGGCAGTTTCAATGCTACTTGCTGCAAAGGTATCCCCGACAGCAAAATCGGGGGGGATATCTCCCGTTCAGGCAGCTGCACTGGCAAGAAACTCATGGGCGCTCTTGATGCTTGAGGAGTATGGCGTGTCTTGTTGCTCATATGGGGATGCCTGGCTGCTGGGAGGGTATGGCGGAGATTACCTGGAACAATGTTGTCATTACTACAGTCCTGAATATATCGTTGGTCTGCTCAGGCGATACGCTGGATACGCTGGCTATGGGGTTGCTGTTTTGGGTATTCATGCTATCTTCGGTGTGGCCTATATTTTGTACCATCCACCGAAAATTTTGAGGGATACTCTGGAAAAAATAGAGATCCACGATGCCAAGATACAGCGTTTGGGGGAAGATAAGGCTGAAATTAAGCGAACGATTGAATGTAAAAAACGAAAAGCTGAATTAATGGGAATTGATAGTCAGGGAAACTCTACAGATGACTCTTTTCAGCCCAATGACAAATGGTTTGATACGGAACACAGCCTCCCGTTTGATAGCGACACAGCAATGATGCCCGGTAGAGGCTTAACGATCAATCAGATTGTTCTCGATATTCTGAACCAGCAAAGCCAACACCAAACAGAAACAGAGTACCAATGCAGCCAGGTCATTCATGCAAAGCAATCAAACTCTAATTTAACTGAAGTAATCATTTGCATTTCAAGTCGGCGCTAACACTGCACTTAACCTTAATCATGGTGGTTCAGGCTTCATACAGCTCCAGGGGAAGGCCGTCAGGGTCCTGGAAAAAAGTAAACTTCAAACCGGTGACCGGATCGGTGCGGACAGATTCCACCGTCACGCCTTTTTCCTGAAGTGCCTTCACTGATACATTGATGTCATCAACAGCAAAAGCAATATGCCGTGCACCAGTGGCTTCCGGACGGGTAGGGCGGGCTGGCGGTGCCGGAAAAGAAAACAGCTCAATGAGGTACTGACCGTTCAGGGCAAGGTCCAGTTTCCAGGACTGTTTCTCTTCCCGCCAGGTTTCATCAATGACTTCCAAACCCAGAATGTCTGTATAGAATTGCCTGGAGGCCTGATAGTCAGAGCAGATGACGGCGATGTGGTGCAGGTTTTTTATCTTCATGTCGTTTCTTCTGGTTCAGAAACAACAAACCCCGGGTTGAAACCGGGGTTTGTATGAGGTGGGAAAGCGCTGGTTTAGTTAACCGTCGCTTCACCTTCCTGCTCAGCCTGCTGACGAGCCTGCATGTACAGGGCGTCGAAGTTCACTGGAGCCAGCATCAGCGGAGGGAAGCTGCCACGCAGAACCAGGTTGTCGATGGCTTCACGGGCGTATGGGAACAGGATGTTCGGGCAGAACGCACCCAGGGTGCGGTGCAGCTCTTCATCACCCAGACCTTTCACCAGGAAGACACCAGCCTGTTGAACTTCAGCCAGGAAAGCGGTCTCTTTGTTGTCTTCAGATCCGTTCTGTACGGTGATGGTCAGGGACAGAACGACTTCGTGCATGTCGTTTTCCAGGGGGCGGTTGCTGGTGTTGAGATCCAGCTTTACTTCCGGCTGCCACTGAGCCTGGAACATTTCCGGCGCTTTCGGTGATTCGAAGGACAGGTCCTTCACATAAATACGTTGCAGCGCAAATTGCGGCTCTTGCTGGTTCTCAGCCATGGTCAAATCCTTACAAAGGTTTCTGTTTACCCTGCCTTCATAACAGGCAGGGAACATCACATCAAAATCTAGGAGCCTGACCGAGAATAGCGGTCGAGCATAAAGTTCAGTAGAACGGGTCAGGTTTTTCGTTGGATTTGTGCGAATAGTTGACCTATTTAATCAAATTCAACGGAAAATCTGGCCGTTCTTTCTGGGCTTTAGGCCGACCTGCCTATTCTCGGTCAGGCTCCTTGTCTCATACCATAATGGGTTGCGAAGACTGGATTTCAAGCTCCGTCCCTCAGGTATTGAGCAAATTATCCAGTCTTCCTGCTGACTCAAGCGCCATCAGGTCATCACAGCCGCCCACGTGGGTGGCCCCGATCCAGATTTGTGGAACCGTATGGCTACCGGCTTTTTCAGTCATTTCCCGGCGAACGCCGGGCTGGCCATCAACACTGATGTTCTGGTAATCCACGCCCTTGCTGTCCAGAAGACTCAGAGCACGGTGGCAGAATGGGCAGTAGGCCGAGGTATAAATCACGACGGGCTGCATATTATTTCTTCACCAGCGGCAGGCCGTCAGCTGTCCAGGTACCTATGCCGCCTTTCAGGCGCAGGACATTGGTGAAGCCCGCTTCTTTGAACTGCTTGCCTACAGTGCCACTGTGCTGGCCCATGGCGTCAACAATAATCAGCGGTTTCTCCTTGTGGCTGTTGAGCTCTGCTGCACGCTCTTTGACTTTGGTGAACGGCATGCTGACAGCGTCAACGATGTGGCCCTTGCCGAAGTCAGCCTTTTCCCGTACGTCCACTACAATAGCGCCCTGCGAATTGATCAGCTGGGTCATTTGCTGGGTGGTCACACCCTGTCCGCCCTTGCGCATTTCTGTAATGACCAGGGCGCAGACCAGTGCCACCAGAGTACCCACCAGCAATGGGTGGTTGCCAATAAACTCGAAAATCTGTTCCATGCCGAACCGATGCTATTCAGAAAAAAACAGCAAGTATACAAGCACTGGGTCCCCTTGCCTATGACGCGCATCTGTCAAAGTCTCAATGGGTTTCTGCCGGACCCGGGTGACACTGGCGCAAATTTTGACTGCATTAATAGCCGCGACTGACCTTGTCGTTGCCGTCTGTAAAGGGCGTTGAACCGGACAAGTCTTACCTTGAGAAATCAGTTGTTAACGGCGGATAACACGACGTAGCCTGCGGGTGTTCATCTAGCATCAACATAGGGGAAAACAGCGTAAAAGCTGCTGGAATCCCGCTTTAAAGCAGGTAAAATGCGGGGCATTACCCCTCACCCCTCTGTGCCAAGGATTCATCATCCATGACTGACAAGCGCAATACCACTGCATTGATCATTCTCGACGGCTATGGCCATCGGGAAGCCACCGAATTCAACGCCATTCATGCCGCCAGCACACCGGTCATGGACAAGCTGCTGAAAGACAACCCCAACAGCTTTATCTCCGGCTCCGGCATGGACGTGGGCCTGCCTGAAGGTCAGATGGGCAACAGTGAAGTGGGCCACATGAACCTGGGTGCCGGCCGGGTTGTCTACCAGGACTTTACCCGTATTACCAAGTCCATCATGGACGGTGACTTCTTCGAGAACGAAGCCTTCACCGGCAACATCGATAAAGCGGTAAAAGCAGGGAAGGCTGTGCATATTCTGGGGCTGATGTCTCCGGGTGGCGTTCACAGCCATGAAGAGCACATCAACGCCATGGTCGAGCTGGCGGAAAAGCGTGGCGCTAAAGAAGTTTACGTTCATGCCTTCCTGGATGGCCGTGACACTCCACCGCGCAGTGCTGAATCTTCCCTGGCAAAGACCGACGCCCTGCTGAAAGGAAAAGGCATTGGTCGTGTAGCTAGCCTGATTGGCCGTTACTATGCCATGGACCGTGACAACCGCTGGGAGCGTGTTCAGGAAGCTTACGACCTGATGACCCTGGGCAAGGTGGAGTTCACTGCCAAGACTGCTGTTGAAGGTTTGAAAGCCGCTTACGAGCGTGATGAAAACGACGAGTTCGTTAAAGCCACGGCTCTTATCGGAGATAGTGGTGATAGTGCTGCCACAGTGAATGATGGCGATACGGTGGTGTTCATGAACTTCCGTGCCGACCGTGCCCGCGAAATCACCCGTGCATTTGTAGATACGGATTTTGATGGCTTCAAGCGTGAGAAAAAGCCTGCCATGGCCGGTTTTGTCATGCTGACCCAGTACGCTGCTGACATTAAAACTGTCTGCGCTTATCCGCCTTCTAATCTGCCAAACACCCTGGGCGAGTACATGGAAAAGCTGGGCAAAACCCAGCTGCGTATTGCTGAAACTGAGAAGTACGCTCATGTAACCTTCTTCTTCAGCGGTGGCCGTGAAGAGCCTTATGAGGGTGAAACCCGCGTGCTGGTGGATTCTCCAAAAGTCGCTACGTACGATCTGCAGCCGGAAATGAGTGCCCCCGAGGTGACCGAGAAGCTGGTGGCGGAAATCAAGAGCGGCAGGCACGATCTGATTGTCTGCAATTTCGCCAACTGCGACATGGTTGGCCATACCGGTGTCTTTGATGCAGCGGTTAAAGCTGTAGAAGCTGTTGATGAATCCATTGGCAAGGTGATCGCTGCCCTGAAAGAAACCGGAGGCCAGTGCCTGATCACTGCCGACCACGGTAACGCCGAACAGATGGTTGACCCGGAAACCGGTGGTATCCACACTGCCCACACCTGTGAGCTGGTGCCGCTGGTTTATGCTGGCCCCCAGGACATCAAACTGAATGATGGTATTTTGTCTGACCTGGCACCGACTCTGCTGAAGCTGATGGATATCCCCCAGCCTGAGGAAATGACCGGTAAGTCTCTGCTTGCCTGATCAGTACTGTTTTCTTGAGAACAGGTGCCAACAGGCGTATATGCGCAGCTGAAGACTACTGCTGACAACCTTCAGCTGTGCATGTTCCCGTGGCGTTGATGCTTCGAGTTTGCCTGATGCTCATGGAATAGCCCCATGACTCTTTCCCGAGTAAACACTTGTGTATTTCTGTTATCTCTTCGACAAATCGTTTGACTGTCACCCTTACAGCAACGTTAATTTCCGGGCTGAGAACTGAGATATCCTGCGTTTCCGGGTGATAGAGAACCAGATAAGTAAACAGGCGCTTGATAGCCGGGGCTGCCGTCTGAGCCCAGTGAAAATTCAACCAGCAATAGGTGTGACAACTGTCAGTCAGTCTTATTTTTTCTGTTAATTCCTGTACATCAGCGAGCCTGGCGTTATTATCGCTTGAAAGAATTCCTCCGGTTAACTCACCGATTGTGGTCATTTTCCGCATCTGCCTGGTGACACTTTCTGGTTCGTTGGGAAATTGTTTGACCTGGGTAAAAAACATGGTCAGTACCTGCGCCAGACGTTTAGATCTTTCCAGCAAATGTTGATAGCTTTGACCATAGTGAAAATTAGCCGTGATGAGTGGCTGTATCGATTCGGGCAGGTAGTAAAGAAGCCATGAAGGAAACTTCAGCCCCCACTCATAATAGCTCCGGGAACTGTTTATATGGGACAGGGCCTGGCGATGATGCCCACGTAATTGACTAAAAAGCTGTGAAAGTTGTTTATGTAATTTTTTTCCAGCATGGCCTTTACCGATACTCTTCACCATGTATTGCTCAAGCCTGTCCAGTGTATCTGGTGTCACGGCAGTAACAAGAAGATGCAGTTGCTCGATAAGTTGTAGTGAATATTGAGCTTGGAATGCATTTGCCTTCTCCTCACCCATAAATCCGGAACCGCTGGATGGTGCCTCAGAGGCCAATAGTCTCATTGAGCAGATGACAGTGATCCCGATAACGATCAGGCTCGATTGGAAACTGATCCCGGATTTCCAACTAAACATCACAACCCTCTGGTTCTGGAAATCATCACTGCCTTCTGACAGACTGGATGTATTGCTATGCGCAAGAGTAGCTTATGGCCCAGTGCAGGCGTGCACATTTTTGTTTTGTCATTCTCTTTGTGAGTTTATGGATCACCTGTCGCTTTGTCAGGGCACAGGACTGCCATGGTGTAAACAAAGTTGCGCCTGAAACAGTGGCTGTCCTGCAGAAAATTGTAATAGATAGCCACCAGTCTGGTACTCCCATCAGCCTCCTTGGGGCCGGCTACAGTCAAGGGGGACAGACCTGTGCTGACAACAGCCTGCAGTTATCCCTGTCGAAACTGGACAGGCTGGTGGATCTGGACAGGAAAAATAATCTGGTGACTGTGCAGACCGGAATGACCTGGAAGCA
>JBPCXN010000218.1:0-3064 GCA_051008495.1 Endozoicomonas sp.
GTCGCCAGAGCCCCCTGCTATGACGAACTGCGCCCCCATATCCTCAGACTGTTCCAGGGTCAGGAGGTGGTCATCTACAACAGGGCTTACGACAGCCAGTACCTGAATCTCGAACTGGGCACCGCCCATCGCGTACAGTGCTGCATGCTGGCCTTTGCCGAACACTACGGCGAGTGGAATGCCCAATTTGGCAACTACCAGTGGCAAAAGCTGAAAACCGCCAGTGATTATGTCCTGTACCAGTGGCAAGGTGAGGCACACCGCGCGCTGGCCGATGCTCGAGCCACCCGTGCCGTCTGGCAGTACCTGACAATTCCTGAAATCCGGACATCTATTGATAAACAACGAAACGTGCTGCTCAGTTCAAAAACAACCCAATATGATAGATATATTCATCATAATTAGATTAATTGTTTATAATGATGTATATATCCAACTATATTAGAGGTTGAATAGAGTGAATCATGCTTGAAGAACTGGGTGAAACAATCAGGGTTCATCGGAAACAAAAACAGTGGAGCCAAACAAAGCTGGCGCAACTCTGCGGACTGGACAGAACCACCATTGGAGCCCTGGAACGTGATGACTATTCCGATATTGGCATTCGAAAAGTCCAGCGCGTATTGGAAGTGTTAGGGCTCAGCCTGACCGTAAAAATCGGCGGACTCCCGACACTGGATGATTTGAAGGGGCAGGGTCATGGCTGATATTGATGTTTACGCTGCGGGCCTGCTGTCTGGCAGACTCTCCCGGAATCGCAGTAAACATTTCTATACTTACACGCCTGAAGCATCAGAAGCTCTGTCCCTGACCATGCCATTGCGGGTCGAGAGCTACAGCTATGACAGTCTGCATCCGGTATTCCAAATGAATTTACCGGAAGGGCATCTTCGTGAAGTCATTGAACGATACACCGCCAAACGTTATGGCAGCGACGACCTGTCCATGCTGGCTATTCTGGGGCAAAACCATATTGGTCGACTGGGCTATACCCTTACCGGCCAGGCTTTAGTGCAGAATGTCGAGCCTACCCCAAACCTTCAGTCATTGCTTAACAGCAGTGATGCCCGGTTGTTTGAGCACCTCTTACAGCGCTTCGCCCTGAAGTCTGCTGTAGCCGGTGTTCAGCCCAAAATCCTGCTGGATGCGACGGGTTTCAGTGAACAGCATGACAAAATGACACTGCCTCTGAAGTCCTACATTGTGAAAAGCTGGGGAGAAGATTACCCACAACTGGCCTGCAATGAGTTTGTCTGTTTGACACTCTGTCAAAATGCCGGTTTGAACATCGCACCGTTTTATCTCAGTGACAATGGTCGTTTGCTGATCATGCAGCGGTTTGATATCACCCCGAAAGGTGAGTCAATGGGGTTCGAGGATTTCTGTGTGTTACAGGCGAAATCCACCCGTGAAAAGTACGATGGTAGTGTTGAATCCTGCGCCAGAACCATCAAACATTTTGTCAGCCCTGAACATCAGGCTCAGGCCTTAGCTGACTTCTTTAAACTGATGTTGATTAATACCCTGATTCAGAATGGCGACGCCCACCTTAAAAACATGGGGGTGCTCTACCATGATCTCCAGAATTATCACCCCGGGGCAATGCCGACAACTACCCGGGTCATGGCCCCAGTGTTCGATGTGGTCAACACCACGGCCTATATCCCTGAAGACACTATGGCATTGAGCCTCGCAGGGTCTAAACGGTGGCCAAAGTTAAAAATGCTGCATCGTTTCGCCCGTTCCCACTGTGGTTTGAATGGAGCTGCGATCCAGAAAATCATGGTTGAACTTGAACAAGCCATAGTGCTGACACAACCTTTGGTCTCAGCCCTGATGCAGCGGCACCCTGATTTTAACGCCATCGGGGCTCATATTTCTCAGCGAATGTCGGATGGGCTTCGCTGATCCCGGAAATGCACATCCAGCCGTTCATCAACCGCTCTTTTTCAACATGAATCGCCACGGTGGAGCTATCCTCCTTCTGATCTTTTGGTCAGTACTCCCAGTTAACGCTTTAGAGGCTGACTCTTCATCAATCTATCTCTACGTTTCAGCAAGTATGGGGGACACTGTGGTGTTACAACTTCTACAGGAGGCCTCTTCATCGGACAACGTCCTTCTAAAAGTGCGAGGTCTGCCACCCACATACCCAAGTCTGAACCAAGATATTCATTCCTGGCGCCGGGCCCTGTCAGAGATAAGCGACCCTGTTCGTATTGATATAGATCCAGTCGCCTTTCAGGAAAACGGCATTGACCGGGTACCGGCATTGTCACTGGTGGTCAACGGTGACACCCAGCTCACGGCCTTTGGCGTCACGTCAACCGACTGGCTGAAACGACAGTATAAGGCGGGCAGACGCGGCAATATCGGCACTTATGGCACCACTTATCCGGTCAGTGAGCCAGACTTGTTGGCCGTTCTGATGCAGCATTTGCAACAGCAGGATTGGCAGCAAGTCCAGACTAAAGCGCAGCAGCAGTCACACGATAAAACCCTGTCCTATGGCGTCAAGCTGCCAACCAGCCGCCGCTCTGACACACGCACCATCCCATTATCGGGGCGCTGGCATACCCCCATCATTGCCCTGAATATCAACGACACTCAGCAACAGAAAGCCGTGATCCCGTGGTTGCAGCAACACGCGGATGCGGTGGTGATGGTGTCAGGCTGGTCATCGCAGCACGTTCAGAAGCTGCCCGCCATTTGGCATGAGCACCTGATGTATCTGCTGCCCCCAGAACTGATTCATCGATTTCAAATCACCAGCTTACCGGTACTGCTGACACCGGAAAACCCGAATCACTGGCGAGTAACGACCCAAGCCGTTTCATCGTTTTCAACACTGGAGGTACTGGCAGGGCTAAGAACGCTGATCCACAAAGCCACCCAGCAAGCCCAGGCACTGGAAACCATAGACAATCCCTCCAAAGCCCTGTGCCAGAGTGTGCCGATTTTGTCTGAGAAGCTGATGACCTCTGTACCCTGGAAAGAGCTGTTTCCCATTCGCATCGGGCTGGCGAAGCTGGGCTCAGGCAAAGAACCCAATGATAGAGCCAAA
>JBPCXN010000219.1:0-13506 GCA_051008495.1 Endozoicomonas sp.
GACGACCTGGTGGTTGTGGATAAACCATCAGGTCTTCTCAGTGTTCCCGGTCGTCCACCGAACGACAGGGACAGCGCTCTTGGCCGCCTGCAGAAGATCGAACCTGAAACCCGTGTCGTGCATCGACTGGACATGTCCACTTCCGGCCTGATGGTGTTTGGTCTTCATGCTGACAGTCACCGAGCACTCAGTCGGCAATTCCAGGACAGAGAGGTCAGCAAGGGATATGAGGCCGAAGTCTGGGGGATTCCTCAGAACAAAGAAGGTGAAATTGATCTGCCACTGCG
This sequence comes from Endozoicomonas sp., assembly GCA_051008495.1. Taxonomy (GTDB): domain Bacteria; phylum Pseudomonadota; class Gammaproteobacteria; order Pseudomonadales; family Endozoicomonadaceae; genus Endozoicomonas_A. The sequence continues at coordinate 288 of JBPCXN010000219.1, forward strand.
TTGTGACTGGCCCAACCGTCCACGGCAGATGGTCGATCACGAACTGGGCAAGTCAGCCCTGACGAAATTCACGAGAATCGACAACCAGGGCGACCACGGAAGAGTCTGGCTGAAACCGGTCACCGGCCGTTCCCATCAACTCAGAGTACACCTGGCCGAGCTGGGTCATCCGATTCTCGGCTGTGAATTCTACGCCCACCCCGAAGCCAAATCTGCTGCAGACCGGCTACATCTGCATGCCAGCCTTCTGAGTTTCCGACATCCGCAGACCCTGGAAGTTATGTCCTTCAACAGCCCTGCACCGTTCTGAGGGTGTTATTGAAACTTCAGGCGCAGGAGCGCAGTCAGATAGTGACTTTGCCCCTGTATGGACTGCCTTACAGGAAGAAATAATAAGCGACAAAAATCAGGCAGAGTCCGTACATGGTCCGGGTCACTTCCCGGCCGCGCCCTTGGGCGATCATGGAGATCGGGTAAAGCGTGAAGCCAAAGGCAATGCCGTCCACCAGGCTGTACGACAGGATCGTGATAATGATGGTGAAGAAGGCCGGTATTTTGTACTCCATCTTCGTCCAGTCAATGTTGGCCATACTCCGTGCCATGAACACACCGACGGCAATCAGGGCAGGTGAAGTACTTACCGTAGTAAACATGGCAATCAGCGGGAAGAAGAACAACGCCACCAGCATGCAGGCACTGGTCACCAGGGAGGTGAAGCCGGTACGGCCACCAGTACCCACAGCAACGGCAGACTCAGAGTAGGAAGTGATACTGCTGGTGCCCAATACTGAACCTACAACGGTTCCAGCGGCATCAGCAAACAACGCTGAACGGACATTGGGGATATTGCCCTGCTTATCAGTGACACCAATGCCGTTGCATACGGCGATCAGGGTCCCCACCGCATCAAAGAAATCGATAAACAGGAAGGTAATAATCACCACGAACATTTCCATGGTGAAGATGTTCGGCAGATTGGTGATCGCCGCGCCAAAGGTAGGAGCCAGGCTGGGTGGTGCAGAGACAATGGCTTCCGGCACCGGGTTCATCCCAAACACTACACCCAGCAGAGTAGTGGCCATCACACCATAGAACACCGCCAGTTTGACGCCCCTGGCGATCAGAAAAACCGTCAGTGTTACACCAAACAGCGCCAGCAGCACACTGGGTGAACGCAGGTCTCCCAGCTGAACCAGTGTCGCCGGGTTATGTGTAATGATTCCAGCGTTTCTCAAGCCAATAAAGCAGATGAAAAAACCCAGTGCGGCGGTCACCGCGTACTTCATATCCGCGGGCACGGCCTTGATGACTTTCTCTCGAACGCCACTCACAGAAAGTACAAAGAAGATAATACCGGAAACAAAAATACCGGAAATAGCCGTTTCCCAGGGAATATCCAGGGCTATAACCGTGCCGTAGGTAAACAGTGCGTTCATGCCCATGGCCGGTGCCAGCACAATCGGGTACTTGGCGAACACGCCCATGACAAAAGTGGCAAAGGCAGCAGACAGAGCCGTGGCAGTGAAGACAGCGCCTTTGTCCATTCCGGTATTCCCGAGAATGGCGGGGTTGACGCTGAGAATATACGACATGGCGAGAAAAGCCGTCAGACCGGCGAAAATTTCCGTGCGGAAACTGGTCTTGAATTTGTCGAACTCGAAATAGGTTTTGATGCTGTCCAGCATGAGGCTCTCTTATAGGGCAGTCTTATGCGGGAATCCCTGGATACCTTTGGATGTTTACCACAGGCCCCGGCTTTGAATTTGAGCGAACCGTCATTGAAAAGATTTAAACCTTCATTCAATTGAATCCATTCACCCATGAAAGCGCGGCATGATACGGATGTACCAGAGAGAAACCAGCAGCGGATTCCCTTACATACGACCGTAAACTGATGCTTTATTCTACAGAGTTAGACTGCCAGCCCCTGAACCTCTGATAGTGGCTGCCCTTCCAGTAAACACGACGGCAACCGGGGCAAAGAAAAAATAGTCAGTTATTTCAAACAGTGCTGGAAGTCGCTGACATGGTATTCAGCAACAGTCCTTATTCAGCTCTCTCGCTGTCAGGAGTAAAGTTGCCGATCTGTATCCAACCACCATTTCAGGCAACACATGGACTCTCCCCCTGCGCAGGTTGAGAGCGTTTATCAACGACGCTGCTCGAAAATGCTCCTGGACATAGCTGTACTGCTCATGTCGTCCGGCGCCCATACGGAACGGGTAAACCGGAATATCAGCCGGCTGTCAGAATCTCTGGGCTTTCATACCGAGCTACTCTTCTCACTGTCAGGCATCACCCTCACTTCATCTGTTCCCGGCAAGCCCGGACCTCATTACACATCCTTTCGGCGTATCGGCGCCTATGGCGTCCATATGGGCGTGGTCTCAGCCATCAGCCGGTTAAGCTGGAAAGCGGCAGAAGGCAAGGCCGGATTTGCTGACATCAGGCAGGAAGTAGAACGCATCAAAGCCCTGCCCCATTACCCGAAACCATTGCTGCTGCTGATGATTATCCTGGCCGGTATGGCGTTCTGCAGGGTTGCAGGTGGTGAACTGTACCCGGTCATTCTGGCTGGTCTGGCGACAGGCTGTGGTTTTCTGACCAGGAATGCCCTGCTTCACCGTGGTTACAACCTGGCCATGTCCATTTGTGTGGCAGCGTTTATTGCCAGTAGCTTATCGGGCCTGGGCATTGTCTGGAACCTGGGAGAATCCCCCGAAATTGCTGTTGCCACCTCGGTTTTGTTCCTTATTCCAGGGGTTCCCATGATTAACAGCATCATAGATCTGATGCATGGTCACATCGTGGTCGGGCACGGTAGAGCCGTACAGGGCGTGGTGATCTCATTTTCCATTGCCATGGGAATTGTTCTGAGCTCTTCGGCATTGGGGATTCTGTCATGATGACGTGGATGTTTATTGAACGCTGCCTCTGGGCTGCGGTTGCAGCCCTCGGTTTTGCCACTCTGTTTACTGTTCCTGTTCGGGCTTTCTGGGCGGTGGCCCTGCTGGCCATCATTGGCTATGGACTGCGTGGAGTGGGAATGATGTATGGCCTGAACCTGGTCATCGCCACACTGATTGCATCGTGCACCATGGGGTTGCTGGCGATCCAGCTGGCGCACTGGGTGCATACTCCCACCACGGTATTCATGGCACCTGCAGTGATTCCAATGGTGCCCGGCGTTTTTGCCTATCGAACAATGATGGGGTTGCTTGAGATCAGCAGCAACAGCTCCGCACCGGTAGAACTTCTGTCATCAACCGCCAACAGCGGGCTGGTTGCCATGTTTACCCTGCTTGCTCTGGCTGTCGGTGTTTCCTTGCCTTCGCTGCTGTTTAAGAACAAGAGTGTTAAAGAGATTCGTTTTATCGGTCGAGCCAGGGTTTAAGCTCTCCATAAAAAAACGCTATCTGTGATTTTTTTCAGCCAGCCAAACTCAACCCATTGCTGTCATTCCGTACATGGAAAGTACGAAATGACAGCGTAGTAAAAGTAACTCATTGCTCTCACATCACGCCTTAAAAAATTTTTTTACACCGCTAACTACTTCAGCCTGCGTCCTCATGCGATAGTCCTCCATATGGAAATGAAGGCAGGATATCAGCAAGCTACAGAAGCCGTCTATTAGGCTTCTTTAAAGTAAAGGTATACGGTAGCTTCACAGGTCAAACTCCCAAACGCTTGACCTGCTCAGCTCTCCACTGCCCCCCCTAGCAGTCTTTATTCCTTGCTCATTCAGCCAACGAGCTACCTTGGAATAGTTCGTGACTTCTGGGAACTCTGACTGAATAACAGCTCTTACCCTGCCCTAAAGGCAATGGCTTTTTCTATCTTTGCCTGTTGGCATTTGTGGTATCACTGTTCCGAAATTCACCAGGACGAGGGTTGCCGAGTTTTTCCCCTCTGGCTTTCTTTGCTGCCAGTGCTTCCTTCGTCCTGATGGAAATTCGTTCACGCTCCTCTTGGTTGACCGTTGCCTTCACTCGTTGCTCTAGCATTGAGGCATTCGGACTATCTGCTGTAATGATGCGAACATCTCCTTCAAGTAGCTTGGCACTGTATGTGAACGAACGGGATAACCTGCAAAGCTTGGCAATAACCAATCTCTTTCGAGTAAGACGGCACATGTCCAATGCATTTTGCAGACCGGATCTATCATCAATCTTTCCTGACTGAACATCTTTAAAGAAACGAACTTCAGGGATGCCTTAGGAGTTGGCGTACTCAAGTATTGCTGCCTTCTGAGCTTCCAGCCCTAAACCTGATCGATTTTGATCTTTGGTTGACACTCTCAAGTAGCCAATCATAACAACCCTTTTAGCAGAATATGAAGGCATTTGTTCCGATTATGGTGATATCACCCACAAAAAAACCGGGGTCAAACCCGGCTGTTATTTTTGAAAGAGTTTATTTAATATTTACCTTGGCAGGGGTTTCATATCACGGCAACTTTTTCGGTATCCCCCCAGAACTCCTTTTCCTCAAGTATTGTCAGGCTAACAACATGCCTGTTCCTCTGCTTCAGTTTGATGTGCCAGCTACCAATAGACTTACCCATGCCCATTCGATGAGGTGATTTGATGTTCCTGACGGTGATCTGATCAATCAGACGGGAAGCGAGCTGGTTCCACTGAACAGGGTCGTCCTCATGCTTCACGAGCTTGAAATAGTCCTTGTCTTCAGTCGGTACAACAATCCCATCCTGAAGGCGTTTTATCTCTTCCTCAAGTTTCTGGGAAGTCTGTATCAGTGCAGCAACATTAACACCAGACATAATGGCAGCTTGCACCTGTTCCAATGCCGCCTCTTTTTGCCTGATTTCAGCAAGCAGGGTTGCCTGATCTTGCATAACAGCGCTTGGCTTGATGACTTGCATCTTCCGAGTCATGCGGAACACATAGTCCAATAGGTGCTTGAAAGGGGGCATGATGCATTCATCAGAATTATCTTTATTTCCCACACAGAAGTAGGTGGTATATGTTCCAGACTTAGCTTTGGTAATTTTTTTCCCGATAGCCTGACCGCATGAACAACGTACCAAACGGCGTAGGTGATTATGGTCAGCAGTCTTGCCTCTCGGAACACTCTTCGGGGCAAGTGCCTGATATTCATGATATGAGACGAGGGCAGGATAGTAGTTCTCGACCAAAGTATCGTTAATGAATCTGGCTGTTGTATGGTCGTCTGGATTGTCTCTCACAGTCCTCATGGTCTGGTAAGCACCATAGACCGCAGGATGACGGTACAACTTTCTGACAGGGGTTTCTTTCCATGTTGTGTCTCGTGGTGAAGCGTACCCTTGCTCATTCAGCCATACGGCAATCTTCCTGTCTGAAATACCTGCCAGTCTTTTCTGAATGATCTGCCTGACAATATTGGCATTTTCGTTGAATACGTAGTCCTGCTCGTCATGATCGAAAGTGATCCACCAAGGTAGTCTGCGTGCCTGCTTTTCACCTTCAATAGCCCTACGACGCTTCTCGCCTTTAGTCTCAAGAAGACGTTTTGACTTATTGGCTGATTCAGAAAACGCCAAGGAAGCTAGAGTTGCCAGACGAATAACCGATACCAAATCATTCAGGGCTTTGCGGTTAAGCAGGAGTTTTTCTGAATCTACGTACAGGGAAACACCGGTCTGGACAATCTCACGAACAAGGCTATAGGTATCATCAAAGCCTTTCCTGCTGAGTCGGTCAGTGTGTTCCAGAAAGATTACGTCTCCGGCTTTGATTTCACCTGTATTGATAGCGTACAGCAGTGCCTCAAGCCCTGATCGCTTTTTATTCCTGTAACCGGAAACACCGAGGTCAGAAAAAGTTTGGTGAGAGTATTCAAGCCCTTCTTGCTGAGCGTAAGCACGGGCTGCGGCAGTTTGACGGCGAACAGTATCCCCGTCTATCTGAGAAAGCATGGAGCACCTTTGATAACTAAAGAGGCGCGGTTGTGTCATAATTAGCCGTTTACCTATTAATGATGTACAGGGCGTGTCTGGTCAGGCAGATCCCCAAGGAGGATAACACAAGGTTATGCTGATAACTTCCAATGTGACCATGCAGTTCGGGGACAAGCCCCTGTTCGAAGACATTTCCGTCAAGTTCGGCGATGGCAACCGTTACGGACTCATTGGTGCCAACGGCTGCGGCAAGTCCACGTTTATGAAGATTCTTGGCGGTGAGCTCGAAGCAAGCGCCGGTAACGTTAATCTTGATCCCAACGAACGGATGGCCAAGCTTAATCAGGATCAGTTCGCCTACGAAGAGTACACTGTCATCGACACTGTCATCATGGGCCACACTGAACTCTGGAAAGTCAAAGAAGAACGTGACCGCATTTACGCTAAAAGCGATATGACCGAAGAAGAAGGCATGCGCGTTGCGGATCTGGAAGTTCAGTTCGGGGAAATGGACGGCTATTCAGCGGAAGCCCGCGCAGGGGAACTGCTGCTGGGCCTGGATATCCCACTGAAACAGCATTATGGCCTGATGAGCGCTGTAGCACCGGGCTGGAAACTGCGCGTTCTGCTGGCGCAGGTTCTGTTTGCCGATCCGGACATCATGCTGCTGGACGAACCGACCAACAACCTGGACATTAACGCCATCCGCTGGCTTGAAGGGATCCTGAAGCAGCGCGACTGCACCATGATCATCATTTCCCACGACCGTCACTTCCTGAACAGTGTCTGCACGCACATGGCCGACCTGGACTACGGCACACTGCGCCTGTACCCGGGCAACTACGACGAATACATGATGGCATCCACCCAGGCTCGTGAGCGCGCCCAGGCTGACAACGCCAAGAAGAAGGCCCAGATTGCCGAATTGCAGAGTTTTGTAAGCCGCTTCTCGGCTAACGCTTCCAAAGCCAAGCAGGCCACTTCCCGGGCCAGGCAGATCGACAAGATCAAACTGGAAGAGATCAAGCCTTCCAGCCGTCAGAACCCGTTCATCCGTTTCGATCAGGAGAAAAAGCTGTTCCGAAACGCCCTGGTGGTTGAAAAAATGGCCCAGGGTTATGACGAACTGCTGTTCAAGGATGTCAACCTGATGGTGGAAGTCGGTGAGCGTATCGCCATCATCGGCCAGAACGGTATTGGTAAAACCACCCTGCTGCACACTCTTGCGGGTGAGATGGAGCAAAAATCGGGCACAGTCCAGTGGTCGGAAAACGCTGAAATTGGCTACTACGCCCAGAACCACAGTGCTGACTTTGAAAAAGACATGACCCTGTTTGACTGGATGAGCCAGTGGCAGAACGAAGGTGAGGACGAGCAGACTATTCGTGGCGTACTTGGCCGCATGCTGTTTTCCCAGAGCGATATCAAAAAGTCCGTCAAGGTCATCTCCGGTGGTGAACAGGGCCGCATGCTGTTCGGTAAGCTGACACAGCAGAAGCCTAATATCCTGCTGATGGATGAGCCGACCAACCACATGGATATGGAATCCATCGAATCCCTGAACCTGGCGCTGGAAAACTACCCCGGCACACTGCTGTTCGTCAGCCACGACCGCCAGTTTGTATCATCCCTTGCGACCCGCATCATCGAGATAACGGACAAGGGTATTGTCGACTTCCACGGCTCTTACGACGATTACCTGCGCAACCAGGGTGTTGTCGAAGAGTAAGCTTTATCTTTCTGACCTACCTCGGGTTTCAGAAACTGCTTGTTTCTGAAACCCGACGGCAAACGCGGTACCCTGCTAACTAACCAGCTCAATTCGGAAATAAATCAGCTTAATCAGGCCTTTGCTAACACTGACTGTCTTCTCCAGCCTTTCTGCTATGCTGTCAACCTCAGTCAATAAAAATGAGGTTGACCGATGAGTCTGGAAGCAAGGGTACAGACGCTGGAAGATCGGCAGTCAGAGTGGGACAAAATACTGACCGGTATAGAAGGTACAGTTGCTCTGATTCTCAAAGAACAAATGGAGTTCAGGAAGCAAGCCGAGCAACGCTTCGAGCAGATAGACAAACGCTTCGAACAGGTCGAAAAACGTTTCGACAAGATAGAAGAAATCCTTGTCATCGTCGTCAATCGCCTTCCCAAATAGGCATCGACCTGCAGTTTCCCAGGCTGCGGGTAACTGCAGTTAAGATCTTAACAACTGTTGTCGTTTTTCAACAGGTAAGCCGTATGCTCATCGCATCATAGGCATAATGTTATCAGTCTGATAAATATCGGCCCTGGAAGGAATACCGTCAGAACGGGGTCACTGAGCCTGGCTCTGGAAAACTACCCCGGCACACTGCTGTTCGTCAGCCACGACCGCCAGTTTGTATCATCCCTTGCTACCCGCATTATTGAGATAACGGACAGCGGCATTGTCGATTTCCACGGCACTTACGATGATTACCTGCGCAGCCAGGGTGTTGTGGAGGAGTAGATAGTCCCAACAGCCGCTCCTGTCGGGCTGGTCATTTCCTTCAAACCAGGGAAGTCACCTATATTTCAGATGATCTATAAACCGGAAGAGCCATCAATGCGTAATACCTTCAGCCAGCCGGAATTTCCGAGAAGTTGTGTTGTCTGTTTGGATCTGGAGTGTATTGATGATGGTTTGTCCCAAGCAGAGCGATACAAATTGCGCCCGCTCAGAGACTGTACGCAGAGGATTACCGGTTCTGCCCTCAATAACCAGCTGCCTGCTCTTATCCATTGCCAACAACAAGGCTGTAAGTACTCCTGATACACCCGTTGACTTCCTGAACCATCATTTTTCTTCGGGTGCTACAATACTGCCTGGTATTCAGCCAGACAACTTCCTCCAGGATGCACTGTTGCAGGCAGGGATGGCCCCGGAAAACCACCCAGGAGATCACAGCGTACTCACCGCCAGACTGGAATGTAAGAGAACCGGCTATAACACCCACTGTCGTATTGATCCCCCGCCATTTTTTCCTGACACACATTATCAGGCCGGTCAGCCATGGGGGTTTGGTACCCTGATGCCTGAATGTAAATTTCATCTTAACCCTGACGCTGACTTGCCCCAGATCTTTTCCCTTCTGCCGGAGAGGTGTCTGTTATACCTCTCACCCGGACACTATCACTATTCACAAATGCCTGTACTGAAAGCGCAGCAGTCACTGCATGCAGAAACAGGCTTAGACCACTGGGGATTAGCACACACCACCCTTCTCTTTGCGGCTCAACCCTCAGGCTTTTACTATCAGCCTTCTGCACACCCCGAACCTGCACCTCTGCGAATAACAGGCTGGCAGTATTCGACCTGGCTCAACAAGCCAGTCCCGGTTTTAAACCCGCAGGATGATTTTTCCTGGCCATATGCTCTGGTTCTGGGCCGAAAATCCTGTCTTGAAGGCATAGCCATAGAACTGCCCCATGACAGGCTGGAAAGTATTCTGGCTCTTACTGATTCATCCTACAGTAAAGTCAGTATCAAGAATCTATCCGTGGCAAGCAGCCTGGATGTAGATATTACTGCCCCCAGGCATGGGTCACGATCGAGCATGATTATCAACAACTCGGGAGGACAACCAACACCCTGGCAACATCCAGAACCAGAGCAGCAGCCGGAATCAGATAATAACGCGGAGGGAGAAGCCGCACCTGAAGGCAGTGATTTGCCCTCTGGTTTGCCTCGGCAGGGATCAACATCCTCTTCCCCAACACTCTCAGGCCAGTCTGCAGCTGGCGAAGAGCCTCCAGACGATGGTGATGGCGATGATTCGCAAGGGGCATCCGCCATCAGTGAAAACCCTTTATTGCAGGCAATCATGAATTATCTGCTTTCCTGCCCGCCCCATGAGTTCTGGAACCGCCTGCAGGCCCTGCTGGCATGGATCAAACACCACTCAGGCAACAGGGCTGTGGAACAATTCATCCAGGAATTGCAGGAACAGTTCAACATTTCCCTTGACACCAGCGACCTGAACGAAACGCCCCCTTTTGATCAAATTGAACTGCTGCACAATCTGCTGAACCAGAATCCGGCCACGTTCACAGGGCCGTTTCAAACCCTGGTAGTTGATCTGAATGGAGAGGTGCAAATCAACCTGCTCAACGTTCTGCTGCAGTTTCAGGATCAGCAGTCGGACATGGCTGCTGATCACGGCTTTCTTGCCCAGCTGGAGGAGCTGCTGCCAGAACATCTGCTAGCAACCAATCTCTTTGAACTCGTGCAGCATTTTTCTTCTCAGCCTGCTCTCTTAAACGCCCTGGCGGAAGCTGTGTCCATTCACACCGGCGAAACTATCGACAGCAGCAGGTTGCTGAAACTGCTCAGTATGAGCAGCTCCGCCGCCCGACTCTCAGATAAAATCACAGAAAGCGGCGGTGGCCTGGGAAACTTTCAGGAACTGTTGACGCAAAAGCTTGACGCCCAGCAACAGCTCGTTCGCGCTGCTATCCAGCTTTTTCTCCACCCTTATGCCCTGGCGCAGGTACAGGTGCAGGAGCCCGAGGTTGAGGCTTCCAACTTTCTGCTGGATGGACCTCCGTCGCAAGAACCGCTCTCTCTGCTCCAGCTGGTCGACTGGTTCGATGTCAATGATTTTGACGTCAGACTGCTGAAACTGATTCAGATCTTTCGCCGGAACCCAACCCTGCTGCGATTTCTGATAGAGACCATGGACGAGAGCTTTACTCCTTATGGCTCGTACCTTTTCACCAGCGAAAACCTGCCGCTTCCCACAGAGAATTCCGTGACAATGGTACTGTTTTTGAACAGTATCAACACCTTACCCGCTGAGCAGTTTGCATTTATCAACGCTTTATTCGAAAAGCTTGCTGAGCATGAACTTCTCACCACTTCCGGCCTGGTAAACCTGTTCTCAGTCAACCAGGGTCACCGCCAACAGCCGTCTCCCGAAAACACCATGGCCGTTCTCGGTGGAGAACAGGAACTCCAGACATGGCTTGAGAAAATCCGTCCCGACGGTACTGCCCCCGATGACCCAACAGCCGCTGAAATAGCCAATTATTTATGGGCGGGTGAGAGCATCGATGAACTGTTACAGCGTATCCAGCTTCTGGCCTGGCTGCTGCACAGGCTGGACCCCGGGGGTCAGAGTGCTGCCCACCTGGCTGACTGGATCAACACCACTTTCACCAGCCTTATTTCATTTATCGAGGATGACTTATCAGCTTCAGAACTGCTGCTGGGGCCTGCCCCGGTCACCCTTGCTCACTTCATCAATCTTGAGGGCAATAAACACAGACAGGAGTTTGAGAAGGTTTTATTCAGGTCCTTGAGAAACGGGCTGGGAAAAACCGCCAATAATATACTGCGCCTGCTTCGCCAGACCCGGCTTTCAGACTTTGACCAGGTCGCAGCAGCTATCTGCCATTGTATTTTCCAGCAGAGACTGACCAGCTGGCTGGCGACAGCGGACCAGAGCCTGGTCAGCAATCACCGGCATCACCTTGAAGTCCTTCTGGAAATGCTGGGTCGGCCAGGGCTGATCAAGAATCTTCAGAAGTTGTTAAGCTCTGGCACGAATCCTGATCAGACGCCATTCTTTGTATCACCGCTATGGCGGGGAATTGACTTGCAAGAGCAACTGTGGACAGTCGGTCTTGACTGGCTGTTCCAGCATCTGTCTCTGGAAGAGCAGAAGCAGCTGCTGGAGCTCTGGCAAATGTCTGAAAATCTTGTCAGCCAGCAGGATTTATTGCTAGAGATGCTGACAGTGTTGCTTGTGCAACCAACCGACGGATTAACCTCTCATTTCCTGATTCAACTGGTCTATGCGCTGAACACCAACAACATTCCAAACGGCCATTTATGGGTAGGTGATACCTTTCTGGACAAGACTGAACCAGAACTGAAGGAGATCAGTTTCAAGGACTTAATTGCCTTCATTCACAGACGAAGCATAAGCCGGGAACTGATATTCGATTCTGACAATGACAGGTCGCGGTTCCTGGAGTTTGTGTGGAAGCTGCCAGAAACCTCACTGGCCGCCCTGCTGACCTGGGCCAGAAACCAGCTCAGTCAGGCTGGACTGTTATCCGCTCCACTCAAAAGAAAATACCGCCAGCTTTCCTCGGGGGATGCGCCAGCTCCGGTCAGTTTTGAAACCCAGTTCAGCATCAGCTCCGGCAGCTCTATCTCCAGCACCCGGGACTCTGGCCTGGGAAGCCGGTCACTCAGCACAGCGAGCGGTTCTTCTGGTAAAGAGGAAAGCGCCTCTTCATCGTCTGGAGACCGGCAGAACAGGCTGCTGTCCTCGGCGGAGCGTCAGAGTACCACTGCAGCACAGCAGAAGAAGAAGAGAGATGCCCCCTATGAAGATGTATACCGCCGCCGGGTACTTACCCGGCCTCTAGCCATCATGCTACCACCACTGGCGCAGCATACAGGGGAAGTTGCCAGGGATCATGCCCAGCTGGAGGAGCATATGAGCCAGCACCTGGCGGTGCTTTGGGGTTCAAGCCACGCCCTCTACTGGGAGGTTTATGAGTTGCTCTCAGCCATTGCCCCCCTGAACCAAAGCCATAACCTGGACAGTGATGTAGAACGACTGGCCGGGGAAATCCTGTGGCTTCTGAAAGCACAGGTTCAGGTCGACCAGACACAGCAGGAGTGGGTTGAAGCTCTGATGACGGTACTGCCCCATGCTGAAAACCATCTTATGTTGCAGGGGGAGATACGCCTGAGTACGCCTGATACCTCAACCTGGGAGCTGCCTATCAATCTGGCCGATGAGCCCGATAGCAGTTTTTCCATCAACCTGCTGCAAAGAGCCCTGCGAACCTTCTTCAAAAAGTCCGGGTCCCGCAGGGCACTGGCGCTGGCTCTTTTGGCCCTGCTCCCGGCAAAAGCCCTGGAGCAGTGGACAGTGGATCTGGAGTTAACCTATCCCCGCGTAAGAAGAAAACCTAAAAGCGCACCCATGCACGCAAGGCAGCTGTCGTTCGGTGGCAGCGGCAAGCCTGAAAAAACACAGCCAGAAGCGCAACAGGCCTCCCAAAGCAATCGGTTCAGGGCCAGGTTTGCAAAGCTACTGACTTTCAAAGCCGCCCGGAATAAACCGGTAAAACGGCAAGCAGCTACAGCAGGCATTGCCGCAGCTCTGGATTCAGAAGCAACCACCGCAAGCAGCACTCAGCTTCTTGCCCAGGCAACAGAACTGGCCCCCTTTTCACCCGAACTGCTTAACGCTCTTCCCGAAATTCTTCAGGATCAGAGCTTCCTTGTCCAGGTTTCCAACCTGCTGTTGCCTCACCTGGACGAGCTGGTCGACCTGTTAA
>JBPCXN010000220.1:0-12584 GCA_051008495.1 Endozoicomonas sp.
GCACAGCACTCATAATGCTGGGGTCGGCAGTTCGAATCTGCCCCTAGCTACCATCAACAGAACCATTAATCAGTTGGGGTGTCGCCAAGCGGTAAGGCATCAGGTTTTGATCCTGACATGCGGGGGTTCGAATCCCTCCACCCCAGCCATTTTTCGAAAGAGCCCACTCAAGTGATTGAGTGGGCTCTTTCGTATGTGTTCATTTCTTCTAAAGATACCACTGTCAAGTGGCACCCTTCTGTCTTTCAGCTTTTTTCTCCTCCATTCCAGCTTGTCAGCACTACTGACAATGTGGTCAGTGCTATCTCCAGCAGTTTCTACAAAATAGCAGTTCAGGAAAAAAAATAATTCAACACAAATATAAACATAAACAGAAAAGGAGATCTGTCATGTCAGGAAATGCATCTGTAGGTTCAATCGGGGGAGCTTCTTATCACGCACCGAGTTTTGAAGGAACCGCTAAAGTGACCGAATTGTCCAGCCATAAAGGACAATCGAATGGAATGGAAGTACAAAGAATACCTCTTAAGGCTCCAGACTCATCCAAGCTGGTAAGATACGATCCGTCCCAGCAGTGGCGTCTGCCCCATGAAAAGTCAACACTGGCCAAAAGGCTGGCGCATCCGTTTCGTGCAGCAGGTCAAACTTTTATAAGTACGGTTCGGCTGAGTGCTATTGGCGGTGGTCTGGGTGCCGTTGTGGCTGGCGGTGCTGTTGGTGCCGGAGTGGGTGGAGCTGCTGGAGCTGCTGTTGGCGGCGTAATCAAGCTGGCGAAGTTGATGGCTGGCAAAGATTCCAGCGCGCTGTCCAAGGGAGCCGGATTTGGCGCCTGCCTGGGTGCTCTAATGGGAGGAGTAACCTCTGGCTGTGTCGGCACTATGCTGGGCACCCTTGCTGGCGTTGGTCTGGGTGTTGTCACAGGGGGGTATTCTTTCCTGCAGGGCATGCATGATGCAGTGAAAGGTGATCTTAAGCGTCATGAGCGTAATAATGCAGCCTTTGCAGAGACGATGAATGGCATGATGAACTTTATTAAAGAGAATATACCTTTTTTTGATCCTCTGAATGTAAAGCCATTTCCTAACAAGATGTCCATAAAGAATGCCATGGCTGAAATGGGCATTGAGCTGGAGAGCCTGTCTTTGGGCACCGTCAAGAAGCAATATCATCAGCAGGCTTTGAAAAAGCATGGCGATAAAACAGGCAGGAAGGGTGATGAAGACTTCAAAAAGCTGAGCGAGGCTCATGAAGTTCTAAAAGCGGCCCTTGAGGATAAACAGCACGCTAAACTCATCGAGACAGTCCAGAAAGCAGAAAGTGAAGCCAGGCAAGCGCAGAGGAAGGGTGGGGCTGTACCCGCCTGATTGTGCTGAAAAGTTGTCGTCTACTTGCCTGCCCCTGCTTTGCAGGGGCAGTTTCTTTGTGTCACTTCAGTCAGGACTCAGGTAGCTGCCTTAACAGAAAGTCCCTGGTATTTTCTCCCATGACTTTTCTTATTTCGGTTTCCGTAAAGCCCTGAGCCAGCATGGCTTCCGTGAGAACCGCCAGCTCTGATGCGTCAAATGCCGTGGTGACCGCCCCGTCGAAATCAGAACCCAGAACCACGTGATTTTCGCCCAGCAGGTCAATGGCGTAGCGTATGGTTTTAACAACCCCTTCTGGCGAGTAGTCACAGACCGCATCCCAGAAACCAATGCCGACCAGTCCGCCTTTTTCCGCCACCCGTTTCATCAGGCTGTCGGAGATATTCCGGGGAGTGTCGCAGGTGCCCTGCATGCCTGTGTGAGAAATAACGACAGGTGTTTTCGACAGCTGCAGGACTTCATCGACTACGGACTCGGAAGAGTGGGCGAGGTCGATGATGATGCCCAGCCTGTTCATTTCCGCAAGTGCCTGACGGCCAAAGAAGCTCAGCCGTGAACCGCTGACACCGTGCAGTGAGCCGCCAAGCCGGTTGTCAAAGAAATGGTGAAGCCCCATCATTCTGTAGCCAGCGTCGTACAGTGCCTGGACATTCTGCAACTTGCCGTCGAGGGCGTGAGAACCTTCTGTACCGAGCAGCGCCGCAATCTGCTCACTGCCTTTCTGCCTGCTGCTCAGAACTTCTTCAAGATCACTCTGTGTGCGAACCAGCCTCAGTTCTTCGGGATTGTCATCCGCCAGCTTCTGCAGCTTTTCCGCCTGGAACAGGGCTCTTTCAAACAGGCTCTGCCAGGTTTTCGTCGGCCAGAGCTGGGCCAGGGCCAGCAGGGTGATGTTGTCCCGGGATTCTGCCGCGTTACGGCTGTAGTTCAGGCCGCTGGGGGACTTGGTGACTACCGTGAAGGCCTGGATGGCGACATTGCCTTCCCGGAGCCGGGGCAGATCCACATGTCCATAGTTCGCTCTCTCGGCCAGATTCCGGTTCCAGAGCAGGCTGTCGGTGTGAAGGTCAGCCACTGTCAGCTGCCGGTGCAGTTTTTCAGCCTGCCCCGAAATGGAATAGGTATCCTGGCGCTGCACCCTGTTGGATTGTTTTTCCACCATGGGCGGCCCGAAAACAAGAATCATCAACAGGGAGATCAGTATGACAGTGCCTGTGACGGAGAATACGGCTTTCATGGCGGGTTCGCTCTTTCTTGTTTTTCTGACTGGCATCTTGCCATAAATAAGAACTCGGTGCAGGAGTCTAAAGCCGTCTTGTTTTCCAGCATCTCCGATGGGCACTCAGAAGTCTGTTAGACTCTT
The DNA here is from genome assembly GCA_051008495.1 of Endozoicomonas sp. GTDB lineage: Bacteria > Pseudomonadota > Gammaproteobacteria > Pseudomonadales > Endozoicomonadaceae > Endozoicomonas_A. The sequence goes on from JBPCXN010000220.1 coordinate 2,728, forward strand.
GTAGCGACAAGAACTGAAAACAGGTCACAATGAATACAGCTCCGCCGTCCCATGAAAACCGTTTCCATCTGCCCCATTGCAGGCTGCTGATCAGTAGCTATCTGAAACTGACAGGTCGCCACCTGAATGACCTGACTGTTGATGATCCTGACCTGGGACAGAAACTCTATGAATCGCCAGCCGTTTTGCTTTCCCACGGGACTGAAACTGATCCGGTGTTCAACTATGGCAACCTGGCGGCCCAGGAGCTGTTTGAAATGGATTGGGATACCCTGACCCGGCTGCCTTCCAGAAAGTCGGCAGAGCTGCCCAACAGGGAAGAAAGAAAACGTCTGCTCGATGAAGTGAACCGGCAGGGATTTATCGATAACTATTCAGGCGTTCGAATTTCCAGTTCCGGCCGCCGTTTTTCAATCAGGCATGCCGTGGTCTGGAATCTTGCTGATGATGCTGGCGTTTATCTCGGGCAGGCTGCCACCTTCAGTGAGTGGGGGTACCTCTAAAGAGCATTGACTAATTGCCAGCCCACACCATAGCGGATGCCAATGTACTCTGGATAACCGACCGGAAGTTTGTTCCTTTTGGTTCGCAAGATTTATTGATAAAACTACGGCCATTCCAGTTCTGTTTTATTTTATCGGACATGACTGTCAAGCCAATTTCTTAATATTTCATGAAGCTGCTCAACTGTCGGGCGGTTTTCTAGCTGGGACTGTGTTACCCAGTCTAAAAGCCAGTACAGAAGTTGTTCGGGATTCAAACCCAAGTATCGTTCTGTTATCTGATGTCGCATATTCTCAACCCCCAACTCTTTTGCACCACTGCTGATTTTCCCTCGAAGAAAAAAATGATGCAAAAGGTATGGAGCTTTACCAGAATGGCGGATGAATAACTTAGAGGCATAATGCTTCATTGCTGCTTCAACAGGTTTTCCTGGCAACCTTGTCCCTGCGAGTCTGGGATCAACCGGGTGAAATGGCAATCTGTTGCCAAGCATCTGCCATATCAGCAACCCGACATTATAAATATCCGCTGCATGGGATTTGGTAAAATACCTGTAGTAAAGTGATTCGGGTGGGCTATAGAGCGGATTAAACATGTGTTGTCGCTTACCGGCAGTATCTGCATGACCAAAATCGGTCAGTTTTACATAGGGTTTGCCAGCTTCGTTCAGAAAATAAAGTACATTCCCATCCTTAATGTCCCCATGCACCAGATCACCATTTTGCTTCATCTCAATCAGCCCTGATACCAGCTGAAAAAACAGATCAACAATAGCATCCGGATCTATTTGGCGTTTTCTCAGTAAATCACGCAGGGAACCTTCCGCTTGTTCCAACAACACTCCGGTAACGGCCCCTTCCTGCCGACAAACTCCCAGCAGCCTGACTGAGTATTGGGCCTGGGCCTGGCGTAACCTGTCAAGAGTGGCAGCATCTGTTTCCATCTGAGAATCCATCAGTTTCTGACGATGAGGATTAATTTTTTTATCTTTTCTTACCACACCCTTATAAAAATATATTTGTGAACACTCCCCGGATTTGTTTTTAGGCAACTTTTCTCCTGATCCGGAAAGACAGGCTGCAATCGTCAGTGTATCAGGGCCATAGAGGGTCCACTGGCCTTGACCATGAGGGTCTTCAACATTGAATTCAATAATATCGTCTGTATGATCATCACCCTCCTGTTTTTCAGTTACTTCAGACTCTTCGTCTTCATCTTCAGATTCATAAGACTCATGTTCAGGAACTTTTTTTTGTCCTTTCTTCTCCGGATTATCTGCGAGTTCTGCAAAACTTACATAAACTGGCCCCATTAATTCAGTACCGGGAGAATCAAGCAACATTAAATCTAGTTCTGCAAAAGATTCGAGCCCTCTTTCAGAGTTATTCATTCGGGACTCGTTTTTGCTTCTTCCACTTCCTCTGCAATATCGTCAATTTCCGAGTCAATATCATCATCCGGTGAAGTCAGAAGCAGACCGGATTCTATAAGCTTATATAGCCGTAACATTGACTCATCTTCATGGTCTGCTTCAAGGCCTACACTGATAGCCCCTCCACCATCACCTGAAACAAAAAGCCAGTTCGACCTGCTGACAACCCTGGAGTGAATAACTTCCTGCAGCATCCGTGAATTTGAAAATAATAGCCCTGCACCTTCAGCATGCCCTCCTCCGGGCAGCACCCCTTCCGCAGCAACAAACCAGAAGAGATATCTCTTGCAAATGGCATGGGCACTTTTCATCATTAATTTCCCGACTACATTCTCAAAAAATAGATCAATCGTGCAATTTATTTCCTGAAAAGCAGTTCACAGCATAGCCCGAATCTTTCATAAAAGAGCAACAACTTCCGGTCAGGCCATTCAACTATGATCTTTTCCTTGGCTCTACCGCTCATTCAGCCGTGAAAGATGCCTTATTGTCCAAGCTTACTTTTCATTTGAACGTTTATTGACCATTCCGGTTTTTTCAGGGCAAGCGAACTTTCCCGGGTTTCTCTCACCTGGTTGCTACCTCCCCGTACCAGTAAGCGGGCTTTCGGTCACCTCTTTCGGATCAGCTTAATGGCCTCCCGCAGAGGCAGAGCCCAAAGTCAGAGGACAATTTTCCGCCATTGAAGCATGAAGTCTGCACGGACAGTTTTGCCATTGGATGGGTGAAAACGAAGCTGTTCTTGTGTAGATTTGGGCATGGCAAGTTCCGGTCTTCAAACTGGATGGGGGTTTAGCCGTTTATTTTTAACCAGGAAAGAGCAGGCCCAGTGTTCACACCGGGCTGATGATTGTTGTAGAGGTGAAGCTTGGAGTTTGTACTGACCCCGGACTGGGCATTTATTCTGTTGCTGGTAGGATTTGCCGCAGGTTTTGTTGACTCTATCGCCGGCGGTGGCGGCCTGATCACCGTTCCGGCATTGCTGGCCGCAGGGCTCAATCCGGCCCAGGCGCTGGCGACAAATAAACTGCAGAGCAGCAGTGGCGCATTTTCCGCCAGTTACTATTTTGTTCGTCGTGGCCTGGTCAACCTGAAGGATCTGCGCCTGGCGATACTGATGACCTTCGCTGGCAGCGCCATTGGCACACTGCTGGTCCAGGAAATTGATGCCAGTGTTCTGGAGCAATTGATTCCCTTCATGATGATTGCCATTGCCGCTTACTTTCTGTTTTCTCCCAGTGTCAACGACGAAAGTCGTCAAAAGAAAATTACCATGGTGGCCTTTGCGGTAACGGCTGCTGTGGCGATAGGCTTTTATGACGGGTTCTTTGGTCCGGGCACTGGTTCGTTTTTCGCCATTGCTTTTGTCAGCCTGATGGGTTTCTCCCTGACCAAAGCCACAGCCCATACCAAGGTGCTGAACTTCACCAGCAACATCGCCTCGCTGCTGTTCTTTATTCTTGGTGGAGCGGTTGTCTGGCAGGTTGGGCTGGTCATGATTGTTGGCCAGGTCACTGGTGCGCGCCTGGGTTCGAGAATGGTCATGAGCCGTGGCCAGAAAATCATCAGGCCAATGATTGTGATTATTTCCCTGGTAATGACCGCCAAGCTGCTCTGGAACCAGTATTTCTGAATGTGCTGAAGGCAAATTACCGCTATGATTCGTTGTTCATAACCATAAATACCAAGAGGTTGGATGGATAGGGTTGGATGGATAGTACCTGGCTGAGCCTGCTTTTCGGTAGTCTGTACCTCGGGCTGACCGTCAGCTTTGCAATTCATGTCATTATGCAGCGTCATTCCGTGGGAACCACTCTTTCATGGCTGGTGCTGCTGTTCGCGCTGCCCGTCGCCGGATTTGGCTTCTACCTTCTCTTTGGTTCAAAGCGCCTGGGCGCCAGGCGGATGCAGAGACTGGAAAGTCTCTATCCGGATTATGAGCAGTGGTCAGGGCACCTCTCCCGGGTGATCAATAACAGTCATGATGAATCTTCAGCCGTGCAGGCCCACAGGGGCGTTTATGTTCTGGCTGAGCAGACCCTTGGCATTCCTGTACTGACTTCCAATCAAATACAGTTGTTCCATGAAACGGCAAGCATGATCGACGGCATCCTGTGGGATATCAACCATGCCCGTCAGAGCATTGTTATTGAATTCTATATCTGGGATATCCAGGGGCGTGGCCGGGAGCTGGCGGAAGCCGTCATACAGGCTGCCCGCCGGGGGGTGGACTGCATGGTGGTTCTCGATGGTGTCGGCAGCCGCAGTTTCCTGAAAGGGGCCTGGAGCAAGAGGTTCCGGCTTGAAGGCATCAGTGTCACCGAGTCCATGCCGGTAGGTTTGCTGAGAATGCTGGTAGAGCGCATGGATATCCGCAACCATCGCAAGATCCTCGTTGTAGACGACAAAATCGCCTGGAGTGGCAGCTTCAATCTGGTCGACCCTCGGTTTTTCAAGCGGGATGCCAGGGTAGGGCAGTGGGTCGATGCCATGGTGCGCATCGAGGGGGGGGCAGCCCATGTACTGGCGAATATTGCCCAGCTCGACCGGGTTCTTGAAACCGGCGAACAGCTCCAGTTATTCCAGACAAACTATGAGCTCCCTGCTGATAACCCTGACCATAGCCAGGGTGTCAATATTCATGTGCTGCCATCCGGGCCGGGCATGGATCGTGAGCAGTTGCACCAGGTATTGCTGACGGCTGTCTATGAAAGCTGTGAAGAGCTGCTGATATCGACACCTTATTTCGTTCCTGACGAGTCACTGCTGACTGCCCTGAAAGCGGCTGCCATGCGCGGTGTGGATGTCAGGCTGCTGGTTCCGGATAAAAACGACTCCCGTATGGTGCATTACGCCAGTCGTTCCTACTACGAAGAGCTGCTGGCTGCGGGAGTGAAAATTCTCCAGTTCAAAGGCGGGCTGCTGCATACCAAGTGTGTGCTGGTGGATCGGACCACAACGCTGTTTGGCACAGTGAACCTGGATATGCGCAGTGTCTGGCTGAATTTTGAAGTCACACTGATTATCTATGACGCTTCCTTTGGCCAGACCATGGCGGACCTGCTGGACAACTACTCCCGGCAGTCTGAGTTGGTTGATGAGAAGCGCTGGGTTCAGAGGCCTTTCAGGAGGAAGCTGCTGGAAAACACTCTGCAGCTTCTCAGTCCTCTGCTGTAAGCATTTTTTTTAGAAGTCGTCACTTGTGTGTGCCACTCTTCTTCAAAGAAGTCCAGCTCCAATGTCGTCATCAGCCGCTGCACAAGGGACTGAATGACTTCGTTTATGGAGGTGGTGTTTAAAGTTCACCTTCTGATACAAGAGTTTTGCAATAAAAGACATTCTTCTTTCTGTTGTCATTTAGGTCTGGTTGAACAAGAACGAAAAATGACCCTTCACCTTTTCTAAAATTATTAAATGATTCTATAAACGAAGTAGAAAAGTCAGCCCAGAGTATATCTCGCAAGTCAGCATATTCATTTAAGAGTGAATGTAGTTCACAGGTTCCTTCAGTTTGTGATCCATGCAGAGAATTTTGTATAGGTTTCGCATTTTTATACTGAATGAATTTTTTTTCTGATGTTGCCTTATTATAGATGTATTTAAACAAGAAAATACTATCTTCTGGACTATCAATATAACCGAAAAAAGCAATCTCATCTTTTATCCAGGAAGGAGTGGGTTCTGTTTTCAAGCATTTACCGGTCAAACATTTCAACAGCTCGTCTTTTATGGCAATTTGATGTGTGTTTTCAGGGGTTGTGTTATCGGATTCTACTTCAAAAAGTGAATTTGCAAAGGCAATAGGTGCATACAATAAATAAACAACTATAAATGCTTTCCTTATAAACATGCCTAATCTCATGGCTCGCATGTCTAACCTCATGACTCGAATAATAACTCCTGAGGTTAGACAAGTCTCTCCTTTAAGTTCAACAGATGCACAATAGTCGTATGATCGTGACTTATCAAACGGGCTCATCAGAAATTCATGGGAATGCTCGCTCTCCAGTTCCTGCTCCCTCAATGTCTGTTCTGCTTTTCTGGAGGTCGGCATTCCCGCCTGCGCGGGAATGATGAGTAACGGTAAGTTCTGAATTGCCGCTCCCTTTATTTATAGATCTCTATTTTTTCCACTGTCATGGCATAGAGCGTGTCGGTGTATTCCGAGTTGTTTTTTTCCACCTTGAGTGTACCTGTCAGCCAGTAAGGAGTGTAACCCGCCTCCTCGACTTCAATACCATCCTTATAACGGATGTAGACGGTCTGGTTGGGCGGCGGTGGTGGTACATGGAGGCAGGCGCCCATGGTTGGTACCAGTAGCAGTTCCGTCGCTTCCTGATTCTTGTCGATATTCAGTGGCACCAGGTAACCAGGAATGCGGACATAAGTGTTGTTAATGTCGTTAACTGCAACCTCACCCAGCTTGTTCAGGTATGAGAGCACTTCTGAGCGTTCCAGTTTGCCGCTCTGAAACTGATCAATCATCTTTTTGTCTGGCTTGGGCATCAGCGCGTCCCAGCCCAGCTCTTTGGGTGTAACGGCCTGAGCCTTGCTGCTGGAGTCTTTGCTGACGGGAGCTGCGATACTGTTCAGGGCAGGGAATGTCCCCAGCAGTGATAGAGCGATGATTTTTAATCCTGTTTTCATTGTGTCTTCCTTTATTTTTAATTTTTTTCAGAGTCTGACGGTCAGTCCATCGGCCAGTGAGTTTCGATAGGCCCGCCAGGCGGGAACCATGCCCAGAATCACGGCGCTGAACACAATCAGGCCGGCCATGGCCAGCTCAAAAGACCCAGGCCAGGCAATGGCGATGTATAACCCAAAATATTGCTGCGCCAGGGGTTGCAGGAGAAATAGCAATCCATACAACATGGCGAAGCCCAGCAGAGTTCCGGCTACCGCATAGACCATCGATTCCGTAATCATCAGGGCGAAAATATGTCCGGGCCGAGCGCCCACTGACCGGAGAATGGCCATCTCCCGTCGTCTTTCATTCAGGGAGGTCAGGATGGTGGTCAGCATGCCCATGAGTCCGGCGATGACCACCATGACCGAGACGGCAATCAGGGCTTTCTCAGCGGAAGAAACCAGTCGCCAGAGTTCCTGAAGAGCAACCCCTGGCAGAATGGCGGTGAGCGCTTCCTTACGGTACTCGTTAATCTTTCTCTGATAGCGGAAAGCGGCAATGCGGGATTTCAGGCCGACGAAGTAAGCGGTCACGCTCGTTGGCTCCAGGTTCATGGCGCTGGTTATTTCCGCCGATACCGAGAAGCCGGCAATGGGTGGAGCGCCATTGGCCCAGTCGATGTGCAGGGCCTCTATACCTTGCAGTGAAATCATGATCACCCGGTCCATTGGCGTTCCGGTGGGCTCCAGAATGCCTGTAACCTGGAAGGGCTTGTCATCATGCTCTTGCAGGCTTTTGCTCTCGACGCCATGACTAAGGGTGATTTTGTCATTCACCTTGTAACCCAGTGTTGCTGAAACTTCTGAGCCAAGGACTGCATCGTAAAGTTGGTTGAAAGGCCTTCCCTGTTTAAATGACAGCTGTTCAACGTCTGCGTAGCGGAACCTTGAAAACATCGATTCGCTGGTGCCCACTACGCGATACCCCCTGTGGGAATCACCGAGGGCAATGGGAATGGTCCAGGCAACCGCCGGGTCTGACGACAGCTCCTGATAGGTCTGCCAGCTGATATTATTAGTAGCGTTACCAATGTGGAACACGGAGTAGAGCAGCAGGTTCATGGAGCTGCTACGAGCGCCCACTATCAGGTCTGTACCTGAAACCGTGCTGGTAAAGCTGTTCTTTGCTTCAACCCTGACCCGTTCCACGCCCAGCAGCAGGGCGACACTGACAGCAATGGAAAAGATGGTCAATAAGGCGGTGGTCTTGCGATTTCTCAGGCTCTTCAGGGCCAGGCTGGCAATCATCCCAAACCTCCTTGCGACTGCTTTCTGGATTGCTGGCTGGCCCTGTTGATTTCATGCAGGGCAATGCTACGGTCGAACAGCTTTTCCAGTGTTGGGTCATGGCTGACAAACACCAGTGTGCTGCCAGCGGCTTCGCATTCAGAAAACAGCAGTCGTATGAATGCCTCCCGGGTGTCCGTGTCCAGAGCTGATGTGGGTTCGTCAGCAATCACTATCTCTGGACGGCCTATTAATGCCCGGGCAGCGGCAACCCGCTGCTGCTGGCCGATGCTCAGTTCAATGACTTTTCGCTGCAGCAGATCCTGGTCCTGTAAGCCCAAATGGGCGAGCAGACGCACAGCCTCTTCTTCAGGATTCTTTCCAGACTGCTTAACATTGGCCTGTCTCCTGCCGGCAAAGCCCAGAGGCAGGGTGACATTCTCCACCAGGGACAGGTATGGGATGAGGTTGAACATCTGGAAAATGAAACCGATGTGATCAGCCCGGAAATGATCCCGGCGGGCGGGAGAAAGGCCACTCAGGCCTTCCCCCAGCACTGTTACCTCCCCCTGCTCAGCAACCAGTACTCCCCCCAGCAGTCCAAGCAGGGTGGTTTTGCCGGAACCTGAGGGGCCACGGATAAACACTCTCTCCCGACGATTAACTGCAAATTCCTCGATATCGAGCACTGGGGCACCAGTGCCCCAGCTGAACCGTACGTCCCTCAAAGAGGCAACGGCAGAAGACTGATCACTCATTTCAGAACCGTACCTCAGGCTGTTTTCGGCTTATTTCTGCTGAAATCTGTCCTGTTGCGGTAAAGCCCTGGACCCGGATTTCTTCACTGCGACGGAAGGTTTTAAACAGGCTTGAATCCAGGCTGTTTAAACGAGAGATGTTTTCACACTTGAAGAGGTAGGTGGCGGCAATGTTCATATGGCCTTCTTCAGATTCTTCTCCATGCTTATCGTGGCTGTCGTGGTCAGCGTGATCTTCGTGCTTGTCATGGCTGTCGTGGTCAGCGTGTTTCTCATGATCGTCATGGCTTTCATGGTCATCATGTTCTTGATGCCCGCCGCTGCTGGCATGAGCTTCAATCAGCTGGCACTTTGCTGCTGCGGTTGGTTTCCAGAGATCGGTCTCCAGTTTTTCCAGTGCTTCATGGAGTTGCTTTTCCTGGGCAGCGGTTTTGATGGTTTCAAACCCGAGGATGTCGTGGGCTGGCATGGAGAGTTCCAGGTGCAGCTGTGAGCCCTCGATGGCGAAATTCAACTCGCCTTCACCATGAATGTGAGCATCGACGTGGCGCACTTCGTCGGTTGCCGCGGCCACCGGCAGGCTCAGTAAAAACACAGCACAGGCGATGCCTGTCTGGAGGACAGTTGGCTTGCTCATTGGTATTCCCTGTCATTACTTGTTCGAATTGTTGTGGCGAAAGAGCCGGAACTTCATAAATAGACGACAGGAGTAGGAGGGGCTCTGGGCAGGTGATGAGCGGAGGCGTGTCTAAAAGGTTGGTGAACACTGATGCCGGCTACATCTGCGGCACGGACATGAAAAGCAGAAGAAAATAGTCCGTTGATGGCTACATCGCCGGACTGCAGCTTGCAGCTTGCACAGTTGTGCTGGTCTGAGTGCCAGTGCTCAGCGTGATCTTCCAGGATGATCTCCTGGTACAGGCTGACAACGGCCGGGCTGAAATCTACAGTTTGGGCGCTTTTCGGTTTGTGGAGTTCATGGAACTCATGGACGTGGGTGCTGGAGATCAGGACTACCAGGGTGTAAACCACAGCCAGCAGTATCAACAGGCTTTTCTGCCTTGGTCCTGCTCTGCCTGCCTGGGTCATACTGCTGATCATAAGGTCTGAAGTCTTGCTGTGAAATGGCCGGACAGAGTGTCGGGCCATTTCTTTTATTATTGTTGGCGATAATGATACGCAAATATATAACAGCTTTTAAGTCATTTTGATGACAGCCTGCTGTTTCATGAGAACGGCAGGCACAGGTC
>JBPCXN010000221.1:0-3300 GCA_051008495.1 Endozoicomonas sp.
GTAACAGGTCCGAAAACAGTGTTCGCGACACCACAAACCTTGATGGCCGGACCAGAAGCTGCCGACCATGAAAGTATTTTCCCAGCGGGACCAGCCAGCACCGGAGTAGCATGAGTCAGGGCTGCACTGCCTATTGTCCCAAACAGCAGAGTTTCGAAAAAATGAACCAGATATTGTCCGAACTCATCCTTATCCAGGCTGGCACCGGCCAGAGGCTGGTAAGAAAACGCCGCCGCCCCCATCTGCTTGATATATTCGTCGAAAAAGACCGACATAACCTTGCTCGGCTCATCAATCGAATGCATCGACATCATGAGAATGCCGTCCTGAACAAGCTTCAGAAACTCCGGGTGGTCAGCAGGAAATGTCTGGTTACCAGAGAGCCTGAAGCTCCGGGTATTAATAGCAGACTTGATGGTCAGCTTGACCCTCATGGTCCGGGAAAAGTCAGCCAGATGAGCTGGCAGATAAGCCTGCACACCCGCTGGTACATTCGACAGCTGACTGCCATAGAGAAGTGCCAGCCAGCCTGGCCCCTTGATCAGATTGCCAATCATTTCACTGTCCGGGCTTCTCTTTGAACCTGCTGAAGGATAAAGCCTCTCGGATAGATAAGGCATAACCAGTTTATAGTCAGCACAATCCATGATGTTTCCGGCCAGCGCTGAAAGCCCGAAGGTCCTGAAGGCCCCGGTGGTCGTCAGCGCTTTCATGGATGGGTTGCTCCATTGACCACTCAGGAAATAGAGCAGATACGAAAAGGCATAGATGCTGGCTAGAGAGCATGAGCTGCTGCCCTGGGACATCCCACCCCTGAGCTGGAGTTCGTTGTCAATCTGTGCATTAAGGACAAGCTGCGTCGAAAGGGCGCCATAGCCGTGCAGAGATTCCAGAAAAGAACCTTGTTCAAAATTACTCAAGCTACCACCAGTAAGGGCCTCAAAGCCAAGCAGTGCGCCAAACTTCGCCATAAATACCCCATAGACTTCAAACAGTGATGGCACCCTTTTCAATGCTTCACTCTTCAGGCAGATGACATCGCCAGGCTGTTTGTCAGTCCTGATCCGGTGCAGCACCCGTTCATCCTGTTCATGATAGGAGATCTGCTGGGCAAAATTCCCTCCCTGTATCGACTGGGTCATGATGTACAGGGGCTTCCTTTCATAGTCGTAGCTTTCGACAAGCTCGCACCGATCGATAAAATACTGATCCATGGCAGTATAGGCCCCTGCTCCTGTCAGACGAGCAGAACAAGAAGCTTTTGACACTGGAGGCTGAAAATAGACTTCAGCAACACCACCTTCACCAACGCTTATGCATTGCGAACCATCCGTTGGCAGCGTTCCGTCAGCATTCATGGCAAGTACAGGGATTTCTTCATATGCCGCCACTGCATCAAACGCATAGAAACTGAATAAAACAGACAGCAGAGTAGCGTGAAGGAGTCCTTTATTCGGTTTCATTACTTGGACCACACCAAACACAAAATCTAAAGCATAGCTACCCATCACCTTTCGACATGAGGTTATGTAGATGATTTTTTTATATGAAAAAGATATAAAATAGCTTTTTATAAACCGACTGGTGTCTTTTAATGATCATCCCCTATCAGGAGCTTGAAACCGAAACCCTGCTCAATCTGCTGACGGAATTTGTCAGCCGCGATGGTACGGATAATGGGTTTGAACAAGACCTGGAAAGCCGTATTGAGCAGGTCCTCAGTCTTCTGAAGAGCGGGGAGGCGGTGATTGTCTATGACATGGAGCTTGAAAGCGCCAATATCATTCCAAAGTCAGAAGCAGCCAAATTTGCGTAACTTGCCCGGACTGCCTTGCACAGTCCGGGACCGAAAATTAAACCTAAATTCAACAGTTGGCCCCTCCAATTCTTCAAAAAAACTTGGTAGCAAAGCCTTAGCGGTTTACCTGTCAATCACCTTTTGGGTGAATCGGATTCCGCTCTGTCGTTTTCTGAAAAATCTCAGCCCGCTCGGCTGCGTTGCGCCTTTTGCCAAGGGCTACAGCCATTGGCAGCAAGCCGCGCCTTGCCGAGCACACTGAGATTTCCCAGAAAATCGACATCCAACTGCTGAATTTAGGTTAAATCCTGCAGCGGCGTAATTGCTCACCGTAATTGCTGGCCCGACTCTGTACCCTTTTCGCCGTGTTCATCAGCCATGCCTTATTCTTGTACGAACCCCGCCTGTAGCCACCCCAGCCTTCGTGATAGTTGAGATAGAGCTGGTCGGCACGCCACAGGGATACGCCATTTACACGACGGGTCTTGTTGGTATACCAGCCAATGAAATCAATGGCGTCGTCAAAGTTCTCACGGCTTTTGAGCCAGCCTCCGGTCTCATCCAGGTATTCCTGCCAGGTACCGTCCTGGGCTTGGGCGTAGCCATGGGCAGATGATTTCCTTGGCAGCGGAATAAACAGAAAGTAGGGTCTTGGCGGCTTGACATTGTGCCGGTAGCTGGACTCCTGGTACATGATCGACATCATGACCTGAACCGGCGTTCCCCACTTTTTATTCGATTTTTTTGCGTGTCGATACCAGCTGGGCTTTTCCCTGAAGATACTGCACAGGTTGTTCGGCTGAGCCGGCGGAACCTTGCTGGCACAGCCAGAAAGCAGCAGCGTTCCCGTCATTAACAACAGAACCAGCCAGACCCTCATGAAATACCCCACTCTTCCTTCAGACTGTTGAACTCATCTTCTGTAACGACACGGACACCCAGACTTTGAGCTTTGGTCAGTTTGGAACCGGCTTTTTCTCCGGCCAGCAGTACCGTGGTTTTGGCTGATACAGAGCCAGCCACCTTGGCGCCAAGTCTCTGAAGCAGCTCTTTACCCGTATCCCTGGTCATGGTGTGCAGAGTCCCGGTCAACACCCAGGTCTGCCCTTCCAGCGGCTGGACGGCAGCTTCTGCAGGCTCTTCTGCAGTTTCCCAGTGAATACCTGTAGCCAGAAGGGCATCCATCACTTCCAGGTTATGTTCCTGCCGGAAAAACTTCTCGATGTGGGCGGCAACGATGGGACCTACATCATTCACCTTCTGAAGATTTTCGGCATCTGCTTTCTTCAGAGCATCCAACTCCCGATAATGCGTCGCCAGACTTCGAGCAGTGGCTTCTCCCACTTCCCTGATGCCCAGGGCGTAAATAAACCTAGGCAGGGTGGTTTGGCGGCTGTCGTCGAGGGCCGAAACCAGGTTAGTGGCTGACTTCTTGCCCATACGTTCCAGGCCAGAAAGTTGCTCAACAGTCAGCTTGTACAGGTCATCGACGGTATTGATCA
>JBPCXN010000222.1:0-10510 GCA_051008495.1 Endozoicomonas sp.
CTTGTCGTCTCAGGGAATTTGGTGAGGGAGCGCCGTACCGGGGAGTACGGTCGACCGAGCCAAACTTTCCTGGGGCGGCAAGGGGCAAGCGAGAGTTGGGAGCATGTTTATGAAACATCCGGGCTAACAACCCAACTGCAGCCTGCTATCTTTATTTGGCTTATAGCCAGTCCGAGAAAAGGTAATTTTGTTTTCCAGCCTCTCCACAAAGCTTAATGACTTAACTGTCCCCCTCACTGTCATGCTAGTAATGCTGACAGTGATTTTAAGCCCCCTTGCCACATCTTCTGGTACCGATCTTTTCATACCTCCCAAAATATTCATACCTCCCGAAAGCCCGCACCCGATCACCTGGCAAAGCAATAATATAGGAACCTTCTTCAGGGTGGGCAACGACATCACCTACAGGAGGTACCAACAATTCTTCACTCCCGAACTCTTCCCGGAACTGGTCGAAAAGGTGGCCTGGATGCTAATCGGCGGATACAGCCTGGCCTATATCGCCAACTATGCCAGTCAGTTTTTTACCGGCGCACTGGCCATTCATCTGGCCTATCTGGGGACGATATACACTGGCTATCATGCCACAAGAGCACTGCTCTACCTGATTGACGGCAAAACCGGTCATGAGCAGATCTACATAAGCAATAGTGAGATTCGAAGGCTGTTCTACCTTGAGCTGATGTATGATTCATGCGGCCATCAGCGCCTGAACATACTGCCTTATCCACAACAGGCCGGCCTTTTCAAATCCAACAGCATTTCACCGGCGGAGAAAGATGGAGTTTCCACCTGGACTCATCTGCACAGCATTCTGATCAACCACAACATCGCTTCTGTGCAACTCTCCTGGGTAGGGGAAGGGATCATTACAGGGCTAAAGGTGACGATCAAGAGGCTCTCCGGAAAAACCGAGTCAAAGGTTCTGCCCCTTTTATTCAATTTTATCCGTTTCTATACCCTTGAAAATATGCTGCACAAGGAGGAAACGCCTTTAGATAAGCCGGGAAGTTACAACTCACACCCTCTTAATACATTGATGGACGGAAAGATCCTTTTTGAAGTTTTACCGGAATTAGTTACGGGCTCCGTGTGGGGCTCCCTTTCACTAGACCATCAAATCATGACCTCCGGGCCCGAGAAATACCTGTATACCACGAGTATCAGCGATCATCTCGGAGATTCTTCAAACCTGCAACTTGTGTGGCAGCCACTGCCTTATCCCCACTACCATCCCAGGCTGGTTATCAGTGAAACCTCAAGCTTTGCACTGCACACATTTTCAGACAGTCTGGCCACTCAGGGTGCAGACAGCAATCTGGCGGAGCATCTGGTACGCAGTGTCGAATGGATCGTATTCTCTGTTGTCCTGGAACTTCTGAAACACAAATGGGATACCGATAGACTGTACCCCTCGGATAATCCGGTAACGACTGCGACCAACGCCTTCCAGAATAACAATCCGCGCATGCTGGGTTATACTGAACCACTCAGCATATCGTCTTGGCAACAAGTGCTCGTCGACCTTCCCGCCGGAGATATACAGAATTCCGCAATCAGTTATCTGGAAGGCCTGTCTTCAAACGCTCTTTTGGACTTCTGGAGAAACAGGTATCAACCCGTTAGCAGCGTGACGGAAATCTCTCCTTTATGGCCTGCCATTATCAGGGAGTCTTCTCAGACTTCCGTGCAACAAATTCTGGAATACATGCTTTGGGAAAGGCCAGGTCAACTGGTTCACCTGTCACCTTACCTCGGAGAAGAAATTGCCGAATTCCTTACCTGGGATCCGAGAACACTGCCCACCAAGGTTGAGTACTTAAACCAATCCCTGGATCGAGATGACTTATTAACACTATCGCGGTCCTTACTGGGAATGCTCGATCGGAAATCAACAAGAGAGCATTCAAAAGCTCTCCAACTATTAGCAGGCTATCTATACTACCTTCCAGACGATATACACATTGAGCTCTTGTCGGAATACACCCCGATACGTCTTATAAACAGCCCCTTTTCCCTCTACAGCATCCGGGTTGCATTTGAGAAACAGCTACAAGGTAATCAGAGAAAAATCATGGAGAGTGCACATAAAATTAAGGAATGGGTCGACAAGACAAGAACGGGCTTTGTAGCGAAGCTTTTCTTTGACAACTCCGCCGTCAACCCGAAAGACACCTCGAGCGCTGACCAGATGATCTGGGAAGCGATAAAGCATTTTCCTGAAAAAGAAAAAGAAATCATCGCAAAAACTCTGGCGTCCCCTGATGTAGACCGCATAGACAAGATGAGCCGGTGGGCGAGCAGAACATTGTTTATCGATAAGATGATATATTACCTGAGTCTCGGTACTCTTAGCACTACCCACTTATTAGTTATACAAGCAAGGAGGCCAGACCTTTACCAGGAACTAATGTCATTAACAGCCGGCCCATGCTGGGCCCCTGAGGAGTGGAGATACAGTCAGCTAGCCAGCATTTTCGGAGAGGATGAAGTTACTTATTTTATTGACCTGATCATGGAGGCTGCCAGGTCGAGACAATTAGTGGTCGTTGATCGCCTGATTGATCATCACGGATACCCTATGTGGCTGCTCATCCAGTCAGCCAGTGTAATCGACGACATAGCGATTCTCACTAGTCTGGCAGACGCCAAGGAAGACATGTATTTTGACCATCTGGGCACAGTACAGACCGAAGCCCCGGAAGAAGCCAAAAAGCTACTTGATGCTGTCAACGCGGACGTACAGATTAACCAGTTGCGTAAAAGGCTTGAGCAGACTGGCGAATTCAGCACTTTCCTCCTTAAAAACACTCATTACCTCTATGTCGCCAAAGCCATCCAGGTACACCTGGGCGGCCAGAGAGAGTTTAACCGCTGGGACCTCGTTGGCCCCGAAACCCTTGTTGAGATCCTGCGCCTGACCATTGCTAACAAATGTGAAGCATGCCTCCCCCCCCTCACCAGTCAGCTGTTAGCCATGCCAAAAGAATTCCTGCACAAACTGGAACTGAAGTCGCCCGATGTAGCCTGGCTCTCAAATGCCTATCTCAAACTGCACGCCAGTGATCAGCTTCCACAAAGGGAATCGGTAGGAGTACTGGCAATGATTGCCAGCAGGGAAAAGTTTGATTTAATGAACGCTATGCTTCAGCCCATGACTGATGTCAGTTTATCCAGTGCCCTGATGAGCGAATTGACTAATGTGGTCACGGATCCCGGGCAGATTGACATTATGATGAGAGAGGCCAGCATCAATCAGGCTGCTCACTTTCTGGGGTCATTGTCGCAGTCAGAACAATGGGAGACCTCTCTCCAGTGGGCCTATTCGGCAAGCCATAGAGTCTGCAACAATCTTGACCTACTGTGCAATAACCCTCCGAGTGATGAACACCTTGAAACCATTAAACGCTGGACAACTATTAACAGGCTACAGACTAAAAAACTGGCATTACTCGACAATATCCATCACGGCTTAACATGCACAATATGTTTTAAACTCTTCAACAAGCCGATGACAACGACCTGCGGCCATTTGTTTTGCCATCATTGTTTGACAGATATGTTCCAGCATCAGGCCAGCAACACAATATTATGCCCCCTATGTCGAGACTTTGTTCATAAAAATCAGTTAAGACAACCACCCAAGGAACTGGAGTCAATGCTTGAAGAAATGAAGAAAGCCACTGACTTAACACAAAACGATTAGGCCGACTCCGACCTTTCTTCAACGTCAATGAGACGACGGAGTTCAGGCAGACAGGAACCACAGTTAGTGCCCGCTTTCAGTGCTTTACCGATCTGGGCCGTATCGGTATAACCTTCCTGCTCAATGGCCCTGCAGATGCTTTTCTCACCCACGCCGAAGCAGGCACACACCACTTTACCTGCATCCTCCCCTGTCGGGGGCATGCCCGCCAGTACGCGCCAGCGATCGGCAAAAGGAATGTCCTCCTGCTGAAACGCCTGCTGCAGCCAGGCCCGGTCGCAGTTCTGAAGAGCCTCCTGCTTTTCACACACCAGCAGCACAGCCTGGAGTCTTCCATGCGCAAACCAGGCGGAACGCTTTATTCCAGAGACTGGGTCCAGGTAATCGATCCGCTCCTTATCAGAACCGATGACCTCAATACATTGCTCCTCTATGGCCTCGCCAGCCAGCTCATAGCGGAAGCAGTCCACCGCTTTAACTTCTGTTGCATAGTCAAAGCGATCAATTCTCTGTTTCAGTCTCGAGATCAACAAACCATGTAAGGGCACTTTGCAGGGCTCAATCCGAACCGGGCTGTGCTTGAAGTCCGGTTGACGGGAGTATGGATCGGTTTCAGGGTTCACCAGCAGGCCGGTGTGTCCCGTACGGCTGTTTCTGCGAGTCCAGTGCATCGGCATGAAAACATTGCCTTCCTTTATATGGCCGACAACTTTTGCCCGAACAACCGCCGAGCCGTGACCACTGGTTACACGACATAAATCGTTTTCAGCCAGGCCATAACGGTCGGCATCAGCCGGGTTCACCTGAATAAAAGGTTCATCGATATGCTGGCTCAACCTGGGCGACAGGCCAGTCCGGGTCATGGTATGCCAGTGGTCACGTACCCGGCCGGTATTGAGCAGTAAAGGGTAATCGTCGCCAGGCTGATTCTTCTGGGAAACAAAGTCAGTGGCTACAAACCTTGCCCTGCGGTCGTCAGTATAAAAGCCACCCTCGGCAAACAGTCGCTGATCACCACCTCCAACAGGTACCCCTGGTGGCAATGGCCACTGGAAAGGATCAAGCGCATCATACTGCTCACTGGTCAGCCAGGACACAGCACCAATATTGAAATCCCTGAGTTTACCCAAGCCATCATTTTCAAATGCTGAAAGGGCTGCATGCTCGCTGAATATTTCTGCGGGTCTGGAGTAATCAAAGGCCTGACCATAGCCCAGTCGCTTTCCTACCTGTGACAGTATCCACCAGTCCGGTTTGCTCTCACCCGAAAGGGGGAACAGCGACCGCTGTCTGGATATTCTCCGTTCAGAGTTGGTGACCGTGCCATCCTTCTCACCCCAGCCTGCTGCCGGCAGACGGATGTGGGCATACTCGGAAGTATCCGTCAGTTCAATGCAATCAGAAACAACAACGGTGGGACATTGGCTTAACGCCCTTCGAACCTGCCCGGCATTGGGCATGCTGACCACCGGATTAGTGCCCATAATCCAGACAAAACGGATGTCACCTCTTTCAACGGCTTCAAACAGGTCAACTGCTGTTTTGCCCGGCGCACTGGCCATCTTCGCCGCATTCCAGAAGCGTCTGACGCGATCAATGTCACCTGGGTCGCTGAAATCCATATGCGCCGCCAGCTGGTTGGCAAGACCGCCAACTTCACGCCCGCCCATGGCGTTGGGCTGACCGGTAAGCGACAGTGGACCAGAACCGGGGCGCCCGATTCGTCCGGTAGCCAGGTGACAATTAATGATGGCGTTCACCTTATCCGTTCCAGCAACAGACTGGTTGACGCCCTGCGACCAGGCCGTGACCGTTTTACCCGTTTGAGTGAACCAGCTGAAGAACAGCTCAAGCTCAGCCGAATCAAGGTCACAAATCTCTGCAACTTCAGTGATCGAGCTGGCAGAGCGTCTTGCTGTGAACAGAGCCTGGTTAAAGTTATTGGTGAATCGGGAGACAAAATCCTGATCAACCGCCTCCTGATCGGCAAGCCAGGACAGCAGACCATTAAATAAGGCGACATCTGTACCCGGCTTCAAAGGCAGATGAAGATCGGCAATATCGCAGCTGTCAGTACGGCGTGGATCAATAACGACGACTTTCATATCTGGACGGCGCTCTTTGGCTGCCCGGATTCTCTGGAACAGTACAGGGTGGCACCAGGCTGTGTTGGAGCCTACCAGCACAAGCAAATCTGCCAGCTCCAGATCCTCATAACTGCCTGGAACTGTATCCGAACCAAACGCCCTTTTCTGTCCGGCTACCGTCGAGGCCATGCAAAGTCTGGAATTAGTGTCGATATTGGCGCTGCCAATGAAGCCCTTCATCAGCTTGTTGGCCACGTAATAGTCTTCGGTCAATAGCTGACCGGAACCGTATAGTGCGACAGAATCAGGGCCATATTGCTCGATAGTCTCCCTGAGACGTTCAGTAACCTGATCCAGTGCTTCTGTCCAGCCGACCTGCTGCTGACCAATATAAGGTGTCAACAGACGGTTTTCGAGAGAGACGGTTTCGCCCAGGGCGCTACCCTTGGAGCAAAGACGGCCAAAGTTGGCTGGATGGTCTTCCTGCCCCTGGATTTCCACCAGGTGCAACTCCGGATCCGTTATCCTGGCATTGATTCCACAGCCTACGCCACAGTACGCACAGGTGGTTTGGACAACGTTGGTTGTCATACTGCTCTTCCTTTATATAGGAAATTCTTTTTTTTACCTGACTCCCATGCTCTTGAGACTGTTGCAAAAGGCTTTATTCGTAGGCTGGGTCGAGCGGAAGCAAGCCCCAACATTACCAGATTACGCCTGTTCACGAGTGATTTTTGGGGCTCATTTCATTCGACCCAACCTACATAAACAGTTCCACAACACCCTCTCCTGCTTGGGAACAAGACAAATTATTTCTCAGGCGGCCGCCAGGTAGCGCTGGCCAAAAACCAGCTGGTCCCGCATCCCGGATATATCCTGCCCCGATTCCATCAACTCCTGGTACCAGAGTCCGTCGCTGGCATCGCCGTAGAGCAGTGCGCCTTTAAGGGTATTGCCGCTGATAACCAGTTTTCGGTAGATTCCTATACCTCTGGCGTCGAGTATCAGCTCCTGATCGCCTTCTTCAGCATTAAAGACACCACTGGAAAAGAGGTCGATACCGTCTACCTTCAAACTGGTAGGAATGGGGACAGGCTGAAAGCGCATGCCAGAAGTGCCCAGAAGTTTGTGAACAGCCACTTCCGCATGACTGTATACCGGGGCCACCAGGCCAAATAACGATTTATCGAGCTGGACGCACTCGCCTATAGCCAGCACAGACGGATCTGATGTCTGCATTCTGTCGTTGACCAGTACGCCGCGATCACACTCCAGTCCTGACTGCTGCATCAGTTCAATGTTGGGGCGGACACCGGCAGTGACGACCACCAGTGAAGCCGGAACCACCTCTCCACTCTTCAGCTTTACACCCGAGACCTGGCTGGCCTCGTTCCCTACCTCGTTCCCTACCTCGTTCCCAACCTCGTTCCCTACCTCGTTCCCAACCTCGTTCCCAATCTCGTTCCCAATATAGGAATCCAGCATGGCGTTACAACGGAAATGGATGCCCCGACTTTCCAGTTCTGAGCGAAGCAGGTTTCCGGCCAGGTCATCGAGCTGGCGTGCCATGGGAATAGGCATTGTGTCAACAATAGTGACTTTCATGCCCTGTTTTGCCAGCCCACTGGCGCATTCAAGCCCAAGCAGTCCACCTCCGATAACCACCGCTTCAGCACCGGGAGCAGACGTGGCTGACAGCATACTGTCAACGTCGGCAAGATTCCGAAACGCCATCACTCCAGCAAGGTCGGCACCGGGAACCGGTATCCTGTTCGGCAGCGAACCTGTTGCCAGAACCAGCCGGTCATACTCAAACAGTTCTCCATTTTCGCTGGCCACGACCTTGCCCTGAAGGTCCAGCGACGTCACACGGAAGCCACTGCCAGACAGAAGCCTTATACCTTGCTGCTGATACCAGTCCTGATCCTGAAGCTGGATCTCATTCAGGCCGGCACTGCCAGCCAGGAGTTTGGAAAGCTGAATCCGGTTATAGCCTGGGCAGGGTTCTTCCGAAAGGACTGTCACCTCATAAGGGTGTCCGGTCTGTTCAGACAACTTCTCCAGGAATCGGACAGAGCCCATGCCGTTACCAATGACCAGCAACTTCTGTTTGCTAGAGGAGCCCGACATCATCAGGCTGCCTCAACAGATGTGCCGGATACAGCCACCAGCAACTGCCCGTCAACGACTTCTACCGGAAAAGTCGCCAGGTTGACTTCGGCATCTTCCAGGCACTCGCCGGTTTCAAGGTCAAAATGCTGTTTATAGATAGGTGAGGCCACCACCAGACGCCCCTGCAGGTCGCCGGAAATTCCCCGGGATATGACATTGGCCTTGCTGAACGGGTCCATATTCTGCAGAGCATAGATCTGCCCTTCGACCACGAACAGGGCGACCTGCACGCCATCCACCAGGGCACAGACTCCCAGGCCGGGTTTGAGATCACTGACGTTGCAGACAGCTGTCCATTTTGCGCTCATTCTCTTTCCCCCATTGTTCTATTAAATTGTTCTGATGAACTGCTCTTATAACTGAGTAATGGCAATTTTTTCTTCACTGGTCGCCGGACGCACCTGCTCACGTTCAGTGACAAAAACGACATTGTGATCCTGCTCATCGCTGTTGACAAAATGGCTGAAGCGCTTGAGCTTTTCCGGATCTTCCAGCGTCGTTTTCCATTCACACTGGTAAGTGCCCACCAGGTGCGTCATCTCGTTTTCCAGTTCCTGGTTGATGCCAAGGCTGTCTTCAATGATGACTTGCCGCAGGTAGTCCAGCCCACCTTCGAGATTATCCATCCATACCGACGTGCGCTGCAGCCTGTCGGCGGTACGGATGTAGAACATCATGAAGCGATCTATGTATTTCACCAGGGTCTCATCGTCCAGACCGGTGGCGAACAGGTCGGCATGCCGGGGCTTCATCCCGCCGTTACCACAGAGGTAAAGGTTCCAGCCGTTCTCCGTAGCAATGATGCCGACGTCCTTGCTCTGGGCTTCAGCACATTCACGGGTACAGCCAGAGACCGCCATCTTGACCTTGTGGGGTGAGCGGACACCTTTGTAGCGGCCCTCAATGGCAATGGCCATGCTGGCACTGTCGAGCACACCGTATCGACACCAGGTGCTGCCGACGCAGGATTTCACGGTTCGCAAAGACTTGCCATAGGCGTGCCCGGTTTCAAAGCCGGCATCAACAAGACGCTTCCAGATTGCGGGCAGTTGATCCACCCGGGCACCGAACAAGTCGACCCGCTGGCCGCCGGTGATCTTGGTATAAAGATTGAAGTCACGACCCACTTCACCGATGACAATCAGCTTCTCTGGCGTGATTTCACCACCGGGAACCCTTGGGACAATGGAATAGGTACCATCCTTCTGCATGTTACCCAGGAAATAGTCGTTGGTGTCCTGCAGCTTGGCGTGGTCATCCTTCAAGACGTATTCGTTCCAGCAGGAAGCCAGTATGGAGCCAATAGTGGGTTTGCAGATGTCACATCCACGACCGTTGCCGTGTTTCTCAACCACTTCATCGAAGGATTTCAGTTCGCCGACACGGACCAGGTGATAAAGCTCCTGGCGCGAATGTGGGAAGTGCTCACAGATATCTTTTTTTACTTCGACGCCCAGTTCCGTCAACTCGTGATCCAGCACCTGCTTGACCAGAGCTGTACAACCGCCACAGCCGGTAGCGGCACTGGTGGCTGATTTCAGAGCACCCATGTCGGTGCAACCACCAGCAACGGCATTGATAAGGTCGCCCTTGCTGACGTCATAGCAGGAACAGATCTGGGCTGTTTCAGGTAAAGCCGCCACGCCCAGACCAGAAGGCGCTGCCCCGTCAGTCTGGGGAAGAATCAGTTCCGCCGGATTCGAAGGAGGACGAATGTCGTTCAGCATCATCTGCAACAAACCGCCATACTCTTCGGCATCCCCCACCAGAACCGCACCCAGTACTTTTTTCTTGGTCTTTGACACCACCAGTTTTTTATAGACTTCATTTTCTTCGTCAATAAACTGGTAGCTCAGGGCGCCTTCTGTCTTGCCATGGGCATCACCAATACTGGCAACATCCACTCCCATGAGTTTCAGTTTAGTGCTCATGTCAGCACCGGCGAACTCGGAAGCGCCTGTGCCTGTCAGGTGGTCAACCACCACCTGTCCCATCTGGTATCCTGGCGCCACCAGGCCAAATATCCTGTTTTCCCAGAGTGCGCATTCACCAATGGCGTAGATGTTGCTGTCAGAGGTCTGGCACTGGTTATTGATGACAATGCCGCCACGCTCCCCCATGGCCAGCCCTGATGATTTTGCCAGCTCATCACGGGGCCGGATTCCAGCAGAGAACAGCACAATGTCGGTATTCAGGACTTCACCATCAGCAAACTGCATTTGATGGTTGAAATCGTCACTCTCTGGAACATCCACTATCTGTTGTGTATTTTTGCCGGTATGAATGGCAACACCCAGTGACTCAATCTTGCGGCGTAACATGGCACCACCACCATCATCAACCTGGACGGCCATCAACCGCGGAGCAAACTCTACAACATGGGTTTCCAGGCCAAGATCTTTCAATGCCTTGGCCGCCTCCAGTCCCAGCAGTCCACCACCGACAACAGCTCCGACCTTACTTCCCCGGGCAGCTTCCGTTATGGCCTCGAGGTCTTCAATGGTGCGATAAACAAAACAATTGTTCCGGTCATGTCCGGAAACAG
>JBPCXN010000223.1:0-23197 GCA_051008495.1 Endozoicomonas sp.
TCCAGAGACCGGTTTCACGCAGTGGAGGCCGGTCTAGGAGCCTGAACGAGAATAGACAAGTCGGCTTCAAATCCAGAAAGAACGGCCAGATTTTCCGTTGAATTTGATTAAATAGGTCAACTATTCGCACAAATCCAACGAAAAATCTGACTCGATCTACTGAGCTTTATGCTCGACCGCTATTCTCGGTCAGGCTCCTAGGGCTGTTCCCGCAAACCCTGAAAGGGGTAAGGATCATTAAACTCCCGTCGCCTTTTTAATGAATACAATAAATAGCCCTGACAAGTTTCAGAGCCAGACAGAACAAAGCCGTGAGCGCCACTAAACAGCCATGAGCGGGAAATGCCGTCTGCCGCACGCAACAAAAGCAGCGGTATTTTTACAGTACAAAGTACAGGAAGTAATATGCCGGACGACATTCCTGCAGACTCGGTAGGGTTGGTAAAGCCCCGAACCCTCCATTTTGACCAGCCCCTGGAACTTAGCTGTGGGCAGGTTCTTCAGGATTATGACCTGGTCATCGAAACCTACGGTTCTCTCAATGCCGAGCGAAGCAACGGGGTTTTGATCTGTCACGCCCTTAGCGGCCATCATCATGCCGCGGGCTATCACTCCATGGAAGATCGCAAACCGGGCTGGTGGGACAGCAGCATCGGACCAGGGAAGCCTATTGATACTAATCGCTTTTTTGTCGTCAGCCTGAATAACCTGGGTGGCTGCCATGGCAGTACCGGCCCGGTCAGCTTCAATCCTGAAACCGGTAAACCTTATGGGCCGGACTTCCCTATGGTGACCGTGGAAGACTGGGTGAACAGTCAGGCGCGTCTGGCCGACTCCCTGGGGGTTCAGCAATGGGCTGCGGTTGTTGGCGGCAGCCTTGGTGGTATGCAGGCCCTGCAGTGGTCACTGGCTTACCCTGACCGTCTGCGGTATGCCGTAGTCATTGCTTCTGCTTCTAAGCTTTCTGCACAGAACATCGCTTTTAATGAAGTGGCCCGCCAGGCCATCATGTCCGATGAGCAGTTCCATGATGGTCGCTACCTGGAAAAAGAAACCATTCCCCGTAACGGCCTGGGACTGGCCCGAATGGTTGGACATATCACCTACCTGTCTGATGATTCCATGGGCGAAAAGTTTGGCCGGGAGCTGAAGAACGATGAGTTCAGTTTCGACTATGGTGTCCAGTTTCAGATAGAGAGTTACCTGCGTTACCAGGGCGAAAACTTCTCCGGGAACTTTGATGCCAATACTTACCTGCTGATGACCCGGGCGCTGGATTATTTTGATCCGGCCCATCGTTTCGGTCATGATTTGCCCGAAGCACTGTCCGGTGCCACAGCGAAATTCCTGCTGATGTCGTTTACCACTGACTGGCGCTTTTCTCCTGAGCGTTCAAGAGAAATCGTCGACGCCCTGCTGGAAGCCGACAAGGAAGTGACCTACCTGGAGATCGACGCTCCCCAGGGGCACGATGCCTTCCTGATGAACATCCCTCGTTATATGAACGCTTTGTCGGCTTATATGAAACGGGTGGCTGACGAAGTGGGAGAAACTGCAGACCAGGAGGCGAACCCATGAGCCTTAGAAGTGATTTCGCCATCATCAGTAACTGGATCAAGCCTGGAAACCGCATTCTTGACCTGGCCTGTGGTGACGGCACTCTGCTCAACGAGCTTACGGACAGTAAACAGGTGCGGGGCTTTGGGCTGGAGATCAACCCTCAGGACATAGAACGTTGTATCGAGAAGGGCGTCAATGTTATTGAGCAGGACCTGGATCAGGGGTTGGGGAACTTCCGTGACAACAGTTTTGACACAGTCGTTATGACCCAGGCTATCCAGGCTTTGCGTTTTCCCCATCTGGTGCTGGATGAAATGCTGCGTGTGGGTCGGGAGTGTATTGTGACTTTTCCGAACTTCGGCCACTGGCGCTGCCGCCTGCATCTGTCCACCCGGGGCAGGATGCCGGTATCCAAATTCATGCCCTACACCTGGTATGACACACCGAATATCCACTTCTGCACCTTCCGGGATTTCGAAGACCTGTGTCGCCAGAAACAATTAAAAATACTGGATCGCATGGTAGTGGACAATGCCCACAGGGGCGGGTGGAAGAGTCGGCTGCTTCCCAACCTGATGGGTGAAATCGCCATCTACCATTTGACAAAATAACAACCCCTGGAGCGGGAGAGGAACGATGCGAAAAATTATCGGTTTACTGGCAGGTTTGATAGCCGCTGTCAGCCTGCAGGCTGCTCCAGTCCCTGAAGCGAGAAACCTGTCCCCCGAGCCAAAGCGCTTCGGAGATTACGAGGTGCATTTCAGTGCCTTCAACAGTACTTTTGTCTCACCGGAAATCGCTGGTGTTTACAAACTGCAGCGAGGCCCACGCAATGGCATCGTCAACATTGCAGTGCGTAACGTCAAAGGCAGTGAGATCGGCAAAGCTACCACGGCCACAGTAGAAGGTGAGTCCGTGAACCTGCTTTCCCAGAGCAGCAAGCTGAAGTTTCGTGAGGTCAGGGAAGGAGATGCCATTTATTACCTGGCAGGCTTCCGGTTCAGCAACGAGGAAATGCTAAAATTCACCATCAGGCTCAAGCCCAATGGCGAGGGCAGAACGGAAAGCTTCGAGTTCCGTCGGCAGTTTTACGAGGATTAGATTTTGACCAGAGACATTCGTCAGGTGGTGCTGGCCAGTGGCAATCAGGGCAAGCTGAAAGAGTTCCAGCACCTGCTGCAGGCTCTTGACATCAAAATGCTGCCCCAGAGTCAATTTGATGTGGACTCCGTGGAAGAGACGGGCCTGACGTTTGTTGAGAACGCCATTCTCAAGGCCCGCCATGCCGCCAGCATCTCCGGCCTGCCGGTTATCGCTGACGATTCCGGTATCGAGGTGGACGCCCTGAAAGGCCAGCCCGGCATTTACTCCGCACGGTTTGCCGGGGAAGGCGCTTCGGACGCGGACAACAACCAGAAACTGCTGGAGCTGCTGCAGGGCATTCCGTCGATGGAGCGGACCGCGCGCTTTCACTGCGTACTGGTTTACATGCGCCACGCCGACGACCCCGTGCCACTGATCTGTCATGGCGCCTGGGAAGGTTACATCCTGGAAGAGCCCAGAGGTGAGCACGGTTTTGGTTATGATCCACTGTTCCTCGTACCCTCTGAGCACTGCTCTGCAGCTGAGTTGCCCAGGGAGAAAAAGAACCAGATCAGCCACCGGGCGCAGGCCATGGCGCTGCTGGTGGAACAACTCAAGTCGCACTAGGAGCCTGTCGGACTTATGCTTTCGAGCATGAAATTCGGTAGAGCGAGTCAGATTTTTCGATGGATTTGTGCGAATAGTTGACCTATTTAAACAAATTCAACGAAAAAACTGGCCGCTCTTTCTGGATTTCAGGCCGAAATTGCCTTAAGTCCGACAGGCTCCTGGGTAGCGCTTTCAACATATCGGAATCTATGCTTCAGCCGCCCCCATTAAGTCTTTACGTTCATATTCCCTGGTGCGTGAAAAAGTGCCCTTATTGTGATTTTAATTCTCATGCACTGAAGGGTGGTCTGCCTGAAGCAGAATACGTTGATGCGCTGCTGCAGGACTTCGACCAGGAGCTTGCAGCAAACCGGGGCCTGAAAGACAGAAAACTTCAGAGTATTTTCTTCGGTGGTGGAACCCCCAGCCTGATGTCGGCTGCCGGGTTTGACCGTCTGCTAACGCATCTGCGCCAGCGAATAGAGTTTGCTGACAGCATAGAAGTCACCATGGAGGCCAACCCTGGAACCTACGAACATGATCGTTTTGTGGGGTATCGGGATGTCGGCATTAACAGGCTGTCTCTGGGTGTGCAGAGTTTTCAGGACGACAAGCTTAAAGCCCTTGGTCGAATACACTGTGCTGATGAGGCCGTGGCTGCTATCGAGTCGCTGAACGATATCGGTTTTGAAAACTACAACATTGACCTGATGCACGGGCTGCCTGAGCAAACAACAGCGGATGCCCTATTTGATCTTGACCAGGCTATAGCACTGAATCCGACGCATATTTCCTGGTACCAGCTGACCATAGAGCCGAACACTGTCTTCTACTCGAAAACACCTGGCCTGCCGGTGGATGAAGAACTCTGGTCGATACAGGAACAGGGCTGGGAACAGCTGAAACAGGCCGGTTTTCTGCAATATGAAATCTCGGCGTACAGTCGACAGGGGAGACAGGCTGCCCATAACCTCAACTACTGGCAGTTTGGCGATTATATTGGTATCGGTGCAGGTGCTCACGGCAAACTGACGGATCTGCAGTCTGGCGCCATCTGCCGGAACTGGAAAACAAGAATGCCAAAGGATTACCTGTCTGCCGAAAAGCCTTTTGAAGCAGGCAGCAGGCTTCTGGGAGAAGAGGAACTGCCTGTAGAGTTCCTGATGAATGCTCTCAGGTTGAACCAGGGCGTGTGCGAGAAAGTCTTCACTGAACGCACCAGTCTTGACCTGTCGGTGCTGCAGGAAGGAAGAGAACAGGCTGTCAGGAAAGGCCTGTTGGAACCCGGAGACCGATTGCAGCCCAGCCCTCAGGGACGGCTGTTTCTTAACGATTTGCTGGAATTATTTGCCTGAGTAACTACTGACTATGGACTGGATTGCTAAAGGAATCATTGCTCTGTCGGGTTTGTTTCGCGGTCACCTTTCACTGATCGCCATGGCGCTGACGGGTGTCACCATGGTTTATGCCGGCCGGACCCTTTCTTCATGGTGCACCGGCTGGCTGGGAAGGCTGCACGGGGCTTTCAGGATTCCCGCCAGGGCATTGCTGAATCTGCTGTTGTTTGGTGCTGTCTTCTATTTTGTGCCTGCCTGGCTGACGACACTATTTGGTTACTTTAATAACTACACACTGGCGCCAGTGCTGGTGATTATCTTTATTGCTGTAGGACTGCTGGCTGATCGTTACGGCCGATAGCCTTTCCCTGAATGATCAGTCTGAACCTGCTCAATACATTTTTTCAATAGCTCAATAACTTTTTACTTCGAATGGGCTCTCAATACCTGGAGGTTGGTTCATTGCATTTCCAACCAGCCTTACGGGTAGGTCTGTTTATAGTGAGCAAATAGAGTGACGAACGCTAAAAAGGCGTGCGATGTGTAATGAGCCGCTAACCAATAATTGGATACTCCTCTTCTGGGTGTTTTGGCAAAATTAACCGGTTTTTCTTTGAAGGGTGCCAGTATATAACCTCTGTCTCTTAATTGTTTGATCAGGCCTTGCTCCTCGAATAAGTGGCCAAGGCCTACAATGAAAGCTGAAGTGCCCAAGCTTTTGTGATATTTGAGAATCGGTTCAATAATCTTTAACCATTCTTGATTTCTGAATGCTGAGACGTAATAAAGTTCTTCTTTCTTGGCTCTGAGTAAATCACTACTGGTTCGTTCCGGATGAAGTAGAACCTCCCAGGGGGTTTCCTGACTTTTTGTCATGTGATTGCGGATTACCATGCTAATAGTGTCACAGCCAGAGCTAAAATAGCATTTCAATAACTGCTTATTAAAAAATTTCACCTCGTTGAGTGTGTCTTCATAAGTTTGATACAGATAGTCGTCTGACTTTAACCAGTAAATAAGTATTTCTCTCTTATCACGAGCACTTAAAAGATTTTGCCAATAAACCCCGACGTCCAGTTCAGCGACTACTTTTCCTCTTTCTTCAGCATAACGGAATAACTGAAATTCCATATTTGGCCTTGGTTCTCTTATATGAGTTAAATCAACTCCCATAAGAGTGAGGCAGTCTGACTTTTGAATGAGTGATTCATACTCTTGTGGCGATGTGGAATTTGAGTGGACGTGTAGAAGGTACTGTAACTTAGATAATGCTTTTGAAAGCTCTTCTTTATTCAAATAAGAAGATAAGCCATTTGTACAGTCAAACAATTCCTCATAAGTTATTGGGGATAGCCTTTCAAATAGAATATTATCTGAAGAATCAACTGTTTTTTTAAGGCTCGGTTTTTTCTGAAATAGTTCTTCCAGGGAAGCAGGAACATGAATGGTACCTGCGAGATAGCCAACTACTGTACCGGATGCCGGATCAATTATTTTCCATGTTTCATGGAGTCGTTCATTATTGCATTGTGCAATAGAAGAAAAAGCTGAACAAATGAGGAGGATCAGAGTGATGACTAGTGATAGAGATATCTTTTGTGATTTCATCTCGACTTCAATTTGTAAAGAATGTATATGTTTATATTTTTTATAAAAGTAGTATCGATACAGAAAGGTTTCAAAAAATCTTCTTATAGAGCAGGGGCAGTATCTGTTTCCGATATCGCCAGCATTGAGCTGGCCGCTGCAGCGATATCCCACAATGTGTGCCGGAAGAAGTGGAAGGCTATGTTGCCAGCCTGACTGTTCAGCACTGGATCTGACCTGAACTCAGTCAGGAACAGGGTAAGGGATGGCAAAAGTGAATGCTGCCGGTGTCGCCCCTTTTACGCCAACGCTTTCAAGAGCCTTCTTGCCAGACTCTACAGATGGAATCTCACCAGCGGGAATCCACCATAACGCCAGCGCTGGCCCCGGCATTTTCTCAAACCACTGTTTCTTGCTCTTCAGAACCTCAAGGTGATCGCCAGAATAGACATAGTCTTTCAGGGCTTCGTAAGACTCCCACACTGACATGTTTAGAATGATCAGTTCATCATCAAAGAGCTTCAGTGCCGTAGCGTCGCCTTCTTCTGTCTGGAGGCGCCAGACGAAGCCAGGGCTGTTGTCAGCCAGTTCGTTGATGTGATCCAGCTGATCGACAAAGCCTTTCATTACCGGGTCTTCGAGAGGAGCTTTGGCCCTGGCGATATTAACCTGTGCGAGATGAAATGCCTTTGACATGCTGCTTCCCTGATCATTATTTTCTTGCTTCCTACTCTATATTGGTCTGTTTGTAATAATTAAAAGACTGTGATCTGTTATTTATCAGGGAGCATAAGGAAATTTACTGGGGAACCGGGCAAGGCGGGTCCCCCAGTGGCTATTAACTGTTCAGCAAGCGGCTGGCAGCATTGACAACCACACGAATGGCAGTGGCTTCACTCTCGGCGATTCGCGACTCATCAGGAATTTCCTGACGGGTGCGGTTAACAATTGCGGCAGCGACACAGCCTGCCCTCAAGCCCATGGCAGCACACATTGTTAGCAGTGTTGCTGATTCCATTTCGTAGTTCAGGACGCCCAGAGCCTGCCACTCTTCCATGGAACCACGGAACTGGCGGATAACATGCCCCGTGCGGGTATCGTAACGCTCCTGCCCCGGATAGAAGGTATCGGAGGAAGCCGTGATACCCACATGGTAATTCACTTTTTCCGCCTTAACGGCTTCAACCAGCGCCTGAGTACATTCAAAATTAGCGACGGCCGGAAACTCAATTGGTGCGAAGTGGGTGCTGGCGCCATCAAGACGAACAGAGCCACTGGTGACAATCATGTCTCCCGGCTCCAGATCAGCCTGGATAGCTCCCGTTGTGCCAATCCGCAGAAACGTGGTGACGCCAAGTTGTGAGAGTTCTTCGACGGCAATAGATGTAGAAGGGCCGCCGATGCCTGTAGAACAAACGACAACGGGCTTACCACTGATCCAGCCGAGCCAGGAATTGAACTCCCGGGTGCTGCACAGCTGAGCGGGGTTGCCCATTTCCCGGGCAATCCGCTCGGAACGGGCCGGATCACCCGGCACTATGGCGAGTTCAGCTCCCTGGAGATCGCCTTTGGTAATACCAAGATGAAACACAGTTGTTGATGACATACCGATATCCTGATAACAACAGCTTGAGTTAATGGGGGCGGTGGATGATTCGAGCGTCGAGGTGTCACTGTATATGAATAAGGATCTTCTGTAATTTTACAATTCCTATCATAATCTGATCCATGTCAATCTATTCGGTTCTGTCTATGAATCCCAGGCGAAGGTGTCAATACGGCATAACACCCCGCCCCGCTGAACCTATCATTTGCAGGCGGATGGGGTGCTAGTCAAAGCCTGGGGGAAAGGAACTTTTTGGTTTTACAAGTCTCTATATAACATTCAGAGCAAAAAGCAACCAAGATATGGAGATTTAGTTATGAAAAAGGTTTGTATCAGCTTGCTCAAAAGAGCTGCTTTTCTATTATTCACCATATTCTCTCAATTATCAGTCGCAGATCTCCCTTTAGATTTGGGGGCGGAAATTGAGCATTCATTTTTGCGTGGAACAGGTGTAGATACCTCTAACTTAATGTCAAACTTGACCTTCTCTGGGCAGGTCATAGATAAAGCTTATGGTTTCAATAGTGTTATTAAGGTCGCTGATATTGATGGTGATGAAAGGCTTACAGAATCAGAGCTGATAAAGGCTTACTACAGTCCAGACATCAATCCGAATTTATATCCATTGATTGCCAGGATTCGCATTAACTTTAATTTACTCATGGACCCCAGGGTTCATATGATTACATTGGACAGTTATCAAGCTGGCTATTCAAGTTATTTTGATGATTTGGAGTTGTTTGATAATCTCAGTGAAGATGCATTATGGGAGTACGCTTTTGAAGGGGATCATGAAGAGAAACTAGTTATGGGACGTCTCTTTTCAAATGGGCTGGGAAGCATTCGTCCTGAAGCGGTTAATCAAAGGGGGATTGGAAACTGCCAGATGATGTCTGCTATTGCTTCACTGGCAAGAACTCCTTATGGGAAAAGATTACTGCTCAGTTATTTTGATTACCTGGGGGAGGGAAAGGTAAGAATATCGTTCCCTGGAGCTGACAAACCGATTGATTTAGTGTTGAACGAGGTAGTTTCCAGTTATGCATACTCTTCGTACGATGATGAGTGGGTAAAGACATTAGAGTGGGCGGTGGCTAGACAATCCATGGAGGACGGGGATACTGTTCCGTGCTCATATAATTACACAGGATTCTATGGAAAAGAGATTTTAGCACTGGAGCATGGGCAATATAGGATGCTCGATGCTATTGGGACATCGTATGTAATCCGATTACTTACGGGAGTTGAAGGTGATTATAAAACATTTCGTTACAGCTCTGAGGATGTTCATGAGCTCATGAGTGATTTTCTATTAAAACATCCAATTGTTACAGCAGGAATTTCCGATTCAAGCGGTCTTTACCCTGAACTGCCTAGGGATCATTTCTATAGTGTTCTCGCATATGATAAAACCACTCAACGAGTCACCCTCCGTGACCCCAATGGGACTTTTGAAGTTATTGATCAGAGTACAGGTAAGGCTGCGGATGGTGTCAGTGATGGGATATTCTCTCTCTCATTAGAAGAGTTCAAAATACTGTTTATAGGTTTGAGGTTCTCTAAGAAACCAAAGGCCAATAAGTCTGTTATGTAATTGGCCATTAAGACGAGCTATTGGATGGCTCATTCTGCCCCGGAATTTACCCGGGGAGGATATAAATCACATGTTGCCGAATCGAAAACTCGTTATTTGGCGGTATTCCTCACCCGGAATTAACACTGTAGAGGGAAAGTGGTTGTGATTAGGGGAATCCGGGAAATGCTGGGTTTCCAGGCAAAAACCATCATTACTGCAATACTGGCTACCACCTCTTGCCGGTTGCCCTTCCAGATAATTACCCGTGTAAAACTGAACCCCTGGCTGTGTTGTCAGGACTTCAAGTGTGCGACCAGTATCCGGTTCTTCGACACGGGCAATCAAAACTGGATCAGAAGGCGCTTCTTCATTGGTTTTACGAACTACCCAGTTATGATCAAAACCTCTGGCCATTTGCAGCTGACTATATTCTTCGTCAATGTCCCGGCGAATAGTTTTGGCTACCGTGAAATCCATGGGAGTGTCTTTCACTGAAGCGATTTTACCTGTAGGAATAGATGTTTCGTCAGTCGGTGTGAAGTGATCGGCAAACAGTTGAACCCTGTGATCCAGGCTGGTGCCCTGCCCGCGCAGATTGAAGTAAGTGTGATTGGTCAGGTTAACGACGGTGGTCTTGTCTGTGGTAGCACCGTACTGAATGGACAGCTCATTCTGATCGTTCAGGGTGTAGCGAACAGAAACATCCAATGTGCCAGGATAGTTCTCTTCGCCATCCTCGGAACAATAACGCAGCTCGATGCCAGCTTCACTTTCAGTAACAAAACTTTCCGCTTTCCAGATACGATCATTAAAACCGCGCTCACCACCATGCAGGTGATTTTGACCATTGTTGGTAGCCAGCTGATATTCCTGCCCCTCGATGTTCAGCCTGCCTTTGCAGATACGGTTGGCATAGCGACCTGCTACTGCACCGAAATATGCACTCTCAGCTTCATAATCGGCAACAGTGTTGCAGCCCAGTACCACATCAGCCAGTGCTCCACTGCTGTCTGGTACTCTAATGCTCTGGATAATGCAGCCACGGTCCAGAACGTCTACTTCCATTCCGTTGTTATTGGTCAGTATGTAGCGGGTAACAGTTTCACCAAATCGGGTCTGCCCGAAAACTTCCTGAGAAACCTTCATGTTATTTTTCCTGAAAGAAAACGCCAGCGGCCTGCCGGCGTTTGAGAGAGGCATCAAGCGATGACAGAGGCGCCCTGGGAGGCTTTGCAGACGTAGATATCAGCAACCAGGCCGGAACGTTCAGTGTACTGTTCTTCAATGACCTTCTTGATTGCTTCAACCTTGCTCACAGGAGCCAGGGAAACGACACAGCCACCGAAGCCGCCGCCGGTCATGCGAACACCGCCTTCCTCGCCAATCACTTCCTTGACGATTTCAACAATGGCATCAATCGCGGGAACAGTGATTTCAAAGTCATCACGCATGGAGGCATGGGAGTCCGCCATCAGCACGCCCATGCGCTTGAGGTCGCCACTGGACAAGGCATCAACGGCCTCCAGGGTGCGATTGTTTTCAGTAATCACATGGCGGGCACGGCGGTAAGCCACTTCATTAAGCTCGGCTTTACGGGCTTCCAGGTCTGCGACAGTCAGATCACGCAAGGCCTTTACACCGAAGTGTTCGGCGACCTCTTCACATTGCTGACGACGAGTGTTGTATTCACTGTCGACCAGACCACGCTTCTTATTGGAGTTGATGATGACAACAGCAGCACCTTCAGGAATAGCGGCAGCGCGGGTTTCCAGGCTGCGGCAGTCCAACAGCATAGCGTGGTCCTTTTCACCGCAGGCGGAAACCATCTGGTCCATGATGCCGCAGTTTACGCCTACATATTTGTTTTCAGCTTCCTGGCCGATAAGAGCCAGGTCTTTGAGACTGACGTCATGGCCTGACATATGGGTAAGAGCCAATCCAGTGACAACTTCCAGACAGGCAGATGAACTCAGGCCTGCTCCCTGGGGAACATTACCGATAATGGCAATATTGGCGCCTTTAAGCTCCAGTCCACGCTCCATAAGGGCAGTTGCTACGCCCCGAACATAGTTGCTCCAGCTGGCCTCGGTGCTTGACTGAATGGGCAGAGTCAGCTCGAACTCTGTAACCTGTCCATCGAAGCTTGCGGCGGTTGCGACAATTTTTTTGTCATTGCGAGGTATTGCTGCAATCATCGCCTGATAGTCAATGGCGCAGGGCAGGACGAAACCGTCGTTGTAGTCAGTGTGTTCGCCAATCAGGTTGACCCGTCCAGGAGACTGAAAGTAAAACTCAGGTTTGGTACCGAACTTCTCTTCGAACAGGTGCGTCAGTTGTTCTTTCATCTTCGTATATTCCTTCCCAATCAAGCTTCCAGGTAGTGCATTTCGGGCAGTGCACGTAAACGTTCAGCAGCCTGTTCCGCGGTCAGATCACGCTGTGTTTCCGCCAGCATTTCAAAACCCACCATGAATTTGCGTACCGTGGCGGAGCGTAGAAGAGGCGGATAAAAGTGTGCATGCAGTTGCCAGTGGTCGTATTCGCCATTGTCTGTAGGGGCGCCGTGCCAGCCCATGGAGTAAGGGAACGACGTCTGGAACAGGTTGTCGTATTTTGTGGTGAGGCGTTTGACAATGTCGGCCAGAGAATTGCGCTCTTCCTCTGTAAGATCTGGCATCCGGAGGACATGACGCTTAGGCAGCAGCAGAGTTTCGAACGGCCAGGCTGCCCAGTAAGGAACAACAGCAATCCAGTGCTCATTCTCTACAACAGTGCGTTCACCGGATTCTGACTCCTGTCGGGCATATTCGACCAGCATATTGCTGCTCTTTTCCGTTTTCCATGCCTGCTGATTCTCGTCTTCCTTGCGGGCTTCATTGGGCAGGAAGCTGCTGGTCCAGACCTGACCGTGGGGGTGAGGGTTGGAGCAACCCATCACGGCGCCTTTGTTTTCAAACAGCTGTACCCAGGAGTACTTGGAACCCAGGTCAATCACCTGGTCCGCCCAGGTATCCACCACGTTGCGGATCTCCTTCACGGAGAGCTGTGGCAGGGTTTTGCTGTGATCCGGGGAGAAGCAAATGACCCGGGCTTCACCACGAGCGCCTGAAGCTTTAAACAAATCCGATGATTGCGTGGCATCCGGGGTGTCGGTCAGCAGGGCCGGAAAATCGTTCTGGAATACGTATGGACGGCTGTAGTCAGGGTTCCTGTCGCCGGTAATACGGGTGTTTCCGGGACACAGGTAACACTCCGGGTCATGCGCCGGCAAGTTTTCCGCAGCGGTTTTTTCTACCTGTCCCTGCCAGGGGCGCTTGGCACGGTGCGGCGATACCAGTACCCAGTCGCCAGTCAGTGGGTTGAATCGGCGATGAGGGTGATCAACCGGATTGAAATCTGTGTCAGACATTTTTTTGTACTCTAATTCTCGCTGCCTGATAACCTGGCTGGTTCAGACAGCAATAAATTCAAAACTTAATCTTGGTAACCGTCAGGGTTTTCTGACTGCCATTTCCAGGTATCAGCCGTCATGGCTTCGATGCTGCGGATGGCTTTCCAGCCCAGCTTTTCTTCAGCGAAAGATGGATCAGCAAAGCATTCGGCAATATCACCCGGGCGACGTGGAGCAATAGCATAAGGCAGCTCCCTGTCACAGGCTTTTTCGAAAGCGTGCAGCATTTCCAGGACGCTGCTGCCTGTGCCGGTTCCCAGGTTGTATGTATGAACGCCGGTGCCTTCCCAGTGGGATTTCAATGCTGCCAGATGGCCCTGCGCCAGATCCACTACATGGATGTAGTCGCGTACACCAGTGCCATCTTTTGTGGGGTAGTCAGCACCGAAAATGTTCAGCTTGTCTCTTTTGCCAACAGCTACCTGGGCAATAAAGGGCATCAGGTTGTTGGGAATGCCGTTGGGGTCTTCGCCGATCAGTCCGCTCTCATGGGCGCCTACCGGGTTGAAGTAACGTAACAGGCTGAAGTTCCATTGATCATTGGCTGCCGCTACGTCCTTCAGCATTTCTTCAATCACCAGCTTTGAGCGGCCATATGGGTTGGTGGCGCTGGTGGGAAAGTCTTCACGAATGGGAACTGTATGGGGATCGCCGTATACCGTGGCGGATGAGCTGAACACCAGATGTCGTACGTTGAATTCATCCATCACTTCCAGCAGCTTCTGGGTGCCGGTGACGTTATTGTCATAATAGGCAAGAGGGATCCGTGTGGACTCGCCCACTGCTTTCAGTCCTGCGAAGTGGATAACCGCATCGATTGAGTGAGCAGAGAAAACTTCCCTCATGGCGGCGTCGTCACGGATATCCGCCTTGTGGAAGGTCAGCTCTTTGTCAGTCAGCTGGCTGACCCGCCTGAGGGATTCCTCCTTAGCATTACACAGGTTGTCGACAACCACCACTTCGTAGCCGGCGTTCAACAGCTCAAGGCAGGTATGACTACCGATATAGCCAGCCCCTCCGGTAACCAGAATCCTCATGATACCCTCGTACAGGTTTGTTCGATATTGAGAGGATATTATCGGATAGAGTCGGGAAAAATTATGACTCAGATCAAGTTTTGAAAACGTTTTCAAGATTTTCAGAAGGAGCGGTCAGACACAGTGTATTTCTTGGCCTGTGTGAGATCTGTCTATTATTCTGACGGTTTCTATGTCCAACAGGCCAGGAATGTCATTAACGGGTACTCATGACCTGTTTGACGGTGTCAGCAATATCAATCAGGAAGTGCGCTCAAACAGCAGATCCCAGACACCATGACCCAGCCTCTGACCACGTTTTTCAAACTTGGTCAGAGGTCTGAAATCAGGTCTTGGGGAGTATTCGTGGGGGGATTCCATGTTTTTGAACCCCTCAGCCTTTTCCATCTCTTCCATCATCTGCTCGGCATAGTTTTCCCAGTCTGTCGCCAGGTGGATGATGCCGCCCATGGCCAGCTTTGGCCGGATCTGTTTGATAAACTTCTGCTGAATCAGGCGGCGCTTGTGGTGACGCTTCTTGTGCCATGGATCAGGGAAGTAAATCTGTACCCGGGACAGGCTGCTGTCCGGAATACACTGTTTCAGAACTTCCACGGCGTCGTCGCAATAGGTGCGAACGTTGGTCAGGTCTGCCAGGCTGGATTCGTTCAGCAGGCTGCCAACGCCAGGCCGGTGAACTTCAACGCCAATGAAGTTTTTCTCAGGTTCCGACCCAGCCATGGTCACCAGAGAATGCCCCATACCATAACCGATCTCCAGGACAACCGGCGCCTCCCGGCCAAAGGTTTCAGCCAGGTTCAGAGGGCCGTCTTCAAGCTTCAGGCCCCAGCTTTCCCAGCACTCGTCCCAGCCGCGCTGTTGCCCGGTGGTCATGCGGCCGGCGCGCAGAACAAAGCTTTTGATTTCCCGGCGCTTTACTTCGGATTCTTCTGTTGCAGCCTCAGGGGTGGTGTCAACGGAGTCAGTCATTGAAGCTCATATCTGGTTGTAAAAGACGGCGTACCATACCTTTGGTGGTGGCAATTTAAAATAGCACAAAGGGAATATCAGTTGGTCTTAGCCCGGAAAATTCATAAAGCCGCTTTGACCAACCCGAAGGCTACAGAAACACTGAGAAGTTAGATTTATGATGTGTACGAAAATAAATGAATATCGCTCGTCGGCTTCTCACTAGCTCTTTTTCCGCCATGACAGCCGAAAAAATAACAGAGCGAGAAACTCGACACTTTATGAAATTTCCGGGCTGGTTTCCCTGACGGCGAAAATCGCCAGCATCAGCCAGCCCAGCATCAGGCTTACGCCACCGACAGGTGTGATGGCTCCCAGCCAGCCGGCACCGGTAAGGCTCAACAGGTAAAGGCTGCCGGAGAAGATAATGATCCCGGCCAGAAAGAAGCGGGCACTCAAGCGCAGAAAGCGTGCTTTTGGAAACTGGTAAGCCAGGACTGTTACCAGCAGCAGGGCGAGGCTGTGGTAGAACTGGTAGTCCGCCGCTGTCTGGTAGACAGACATCAACCGCTCAGACAGTTGCTCTTTGAGAGCATGGGCGCCAAACGCACTAAGGCCCACTGCCAGGAATCCACTGATAGAAGCTGCTAAGAGGTAGTTTCTGAACATGTTCATTGTCGTTTTTATTGAGGTAACCTGAAGAGGGTTGTTTTCGGGCTTCTACAGGGCTTTGGTCGCGTTCTTGTTGATCAGGCCTGCCATCAACCCGGCTGGCCCGTCATGACAAGTGAAAGATTAAATTCTGCTCGCCTGCATGGGTTTGGCCGGCATCGGCAGGTCGACCACAGTATCAGCCGCCAGCAGAAGCCCTTCCTGGAAATAGCGGGAACTGTTCTCGTGATCATCCAGGTGAGCCAGTAATCGACCCAGTTCGTTGTAGGTATTAATCCTTCGGCTCAGACGAAGACTGGCTTCAAAATACTCTTTAGCTTTACCCCAGAGTTCATTGCGCAGCGCCAGCCGGCCCAGGGTTAATAGCAGGTCGGCGTCGTTAGGACGCTCATTGAGCAGAGACTCGGCAAACAACAGTTGTTTGCCAATATCCTTGTCGCGGATTTTGCCATAGAGCTGAATCAGGTCTGCGCTGTAGTTACGGGTCAGGTTTTCCCTGAGCAGGATCGCGGCTTTCTCTTCGGCGCCCAGCTGCGTCAGACACTGGGCGTAACGGTGGATCATTACCGGATCACGGCGCTGGGAAGCACTCAGGTCGCTCCAGATCTTCGTGGCGGGCTTGATTCGCTCATCCAGGGTACTCAGTCCACGACCATTACTGTATGCCTGCTCGAAGAGGGCCTCAAAGGATTGCAGTTCCAGTTGCCGGAGCTGATCGTCTGACACGACTTTATGTTTTTTCAGTTGCGGTAACAGCTTGGCCAGAGCCTGCCAGTCATTCACCCGGTAATAGGCCTGCTTTAGGAGTTTCAACACATAGGCATGCCTTGGAACTTTCTTGTTCAGGCGGGTCAAAGTGGCAATGGCCTGCTCCAGCTGACCTCCGGAAAGCTGCAGCTGGGCCTGGGTAATACCGATAGCCAGGTCTGCGCCAGGGGCTTTGTGATCGGCCCTGCGCAGGTATTCTGCACAGGCCTCTGCATTGCCAGCCTCATGAGCAGCCCGTGCTGCTGCCAGGTAGTTGAGAAGCGGTGTCTCTCCGGCGTCAGCTGCCTGGGCCAGAAGCTTTTCTGCTTTCTTCCAGTGCCCGTGGGTGAACTCGGCAAAGCCTCTATTGGTCAGTTTACGTGCACGCCTTTCTTTTGCCCGGGCCGTGAAAGGGTAGATGAAACTGGTCGCGCCAAATGCCAGTCGTACCAGGTTGATCACCAGCCAGGAACCGACAGCCAGCAGAATAAACAGCAATAACAGGCCCCAGAGAGTGCTCTCAAAAGTCATGCTTTCGTAGGCAATGAGTACATAGCCGTTGTCGTTGACCATCATGTTCGCCAGCAGGAAGCAGCCGACCAACAACAGCAGGAACAGGCTGAAACCTTTCATATCTGCAGTTCCCCCTCGCTGATGGCGGGAGCAGGCAGATCATTGTTTTCCTGTGTCTTCTTGACTGGGGGCGACGCGGGTTCTGGCTGACGTTCCTTGAGGGCTTCCAGAGCCCTGTTGATGTTCGGCAAAATGGGGCTGACATTCAGTTTTGACAGCGTATCAATCTCTTCTGTCATGGCCCTGGATGGTTCTCCCGACAGAGAAAAATAATCCTGAATCCAGTCCCGTGCCTGTTGCAGGCTGCTGCTGTAGACGATCTGTTCACGAGCCAGCAGCGCCAGCTTGGCCTGTTCCAGCAGCAACCGGAGATTCTGGCGGATCAGGACATCTTCCTCAGTGGTAAGCAGAGCGTTAATTGGCTGCTTCCTCTCCGGCGTGAACCGGAACAGCGATGCAAAGCTGTCCCAGGTTCTTTGCAGCATGTTCAGGGCGATGTCCTGCCAGCCATCTACCGGAGTTTCAGTGACAGGCTCATCTGCCTTTGTAGAATCTTTTTTCGAGGTGAGGGTTCGCTGGTGTATATCTTCCTGAAGCAGCGGCAAGTCATAAACCTGGGTACTGAGCGCTTTCAGTCGCAGGTAAAGTCCTTCCTGATCAAAATCGGGAACCGATCTCAGTACGGCCAGATCTTCCGCAAGTGCTTCCCTGACCAGATAGAGGCTGTAATCATCCAGTTCCAGAAGAATGGCGTCGGCACTGGTCAGCAGGCTTTTCGCGCCGGTCACATCCGCAGTCATCAGAAGACGCTGGTTGGCCAGTCGCAACAGGTATTCCACTTCTGCCAGCCGCCAGCCTTCCCGGCTGGTGCCGGCGACTTCCCTGAGCTGTCGGGAAAGGCTGTCAACCCTGTTCAGCAGCCTGTCAGTGCGCTGCTGTTGCTCTGAAACTGAGTTGTTCAGAGGAGACAGGGACTGAATGGTTTCGGTGAGACGTGCCTGCTGCCGGGCAATCTGTACCTGCAATTGTTCCTGACCGGTCTGCAGGGTTGGCTGGTTCTCCTCTATAGCCATACCACGCCAGCCTATATAGGCGCTCAGGGCAAGAGCAGAAAGGGCAATCAGCAGTGCGAAGGATGCAATGATTCTGCCTGATTTTGGCGCCTTTGCCGGTGGCGCGGTTTTACCGGCCGGCTTGGTTTCAGCGTCGCCAGCGGGCAGGGCCGGGGCAGTCTGTTCTGTTTCGTTGGTCGTCTGCTGTTCTTTACTCACGATGACTCTTCGCTGTTGATCGAGTCCAGTGCTGACAACATGGCCGCGTTACTTGCGCCTTCTGTCGTATAGACCCTGTTGAATCCCATGGCCCGGGACTGCCTGGCTATCCTGTCACTGGGCACGACCAGGAGGCAGTTCTCCAAGATAATTGTCGACGGCTGCTGTCGCCTGCCATTAGCTGACTGATCTTCCAACCCATTGGTCAAACAGTGCTTCAGGTTCATTACCGTTTCACCGCTGCCGGCCAGAATGACATTGATGTCATTTTTCGAAATAACATTCACTGCATGGCTGGGCAGGTAGTCAGGTTTCTGCCGCCGGTACACTTCCAGGCATTCGACCTGTGCGCCCCTGGCTGCCAGAGTCTGTTCCAGCTTTTCCCGGCCGCCCTCGCCCTTGATGATCAGTATCTTGTCACCATGAACGCGGTGAAAGGCCTCAAGCCCCAGCAGACTTTCGCTGTCTGAGCCAGTGTCCGGGCTGGTTGCATGGACATCAAACGCCTCAAGGGCAGAACCAGTGCTTTTGCCAATGGCGTACCAGTCCAGGGCAATGGGCAGCTGAGGCCAGAATGTCTCGATGCACTCCATGCCAAAGTGGGCGGCATGCCTGCTGATGACAATGACCCTGTTGAATTGGTCCAGGGACATGACCGTGTCACGCATAGCCTGGGTTTCCGGAGTCGGTACTATTTCCAGCATTGGCAGGGTCCAGGCTTGACCTTTTCGGGAGCGTATGGCTTCCGCCAGGGCTTCAGCCTGTTCACGAGGCCTTGTCACCAATGCCCGGATCGTTGTCAGTGACTGATCGCTCATGGGTTTCATCATGGCATGCCGGCAATCAATGCATCAACTCGGCCAGGATTCGACCAGCCCCCTGCTGAAGCAGATCGTTGGCCAGTTCGATGCCCGCCTGTTCACCGTTGCTCTGATCGCAGCGGGTTTCTGCCCGCAGAATGACCTTGCCATCGGGCTGCCCGACCAGTCCACGGATGTAGAGCTGCCCTTCTTCCAGCTCCGAGTAGCAGGCAATGGGCACCTGGCAGCCACCGTTGAGGTGACGGTTCATGGCCCGTTCGGCCCCGACCCGGATAGCGGTTTCTTCATGGTGAAGTGGTGCAATAAGCTGGCGAATCTCTTCATCATCACTGCGGATCTCAATACCGACAGCCCCCTGGCCTGCTGCAGGAAGGCTGTCAGCAGTAGGGAGAAGGCTTCGAATCCTGTCTTTCATTTCCAGTCGGATCAGGCCGGCTGCGGCGAGAATGATGGCGTCATACTGACCACTGTCCAGCTTTGCCAGA
Source organism: Endozoicomonas sp. (assembly GCA_051008495.1). Classification (GTDB taxonomy): domain Bacteria; phylum Pseudomonadota; class Gammaproteobacteria; order Pseudomonadales; family Endozoicomonadaceae; genus Endozoicomonas_A. The sequence goes on from JBPCXN010000223.1 coordinate 19,364, forward strand.
CGGGTGTTGACGTTACCGCGCAGGAACTCAATGTTCAGGTCGGGACGCAGTTGCAGTATCTGACACTGTCTCCTCAGGCTGGAAGTGCCAACCGTCGCGCCTTCGGGCAGTTTATCAAGATTGGCATAGGTGTTGGATACGAAGGCATCATGAGGATCTTCCCGTGGGCAGATCACGCCCAGGCAAAGCCCCTCGGGAAATTCCATGGGAACGTCCTTCATGGAATGCACGGCAATATCTGCGCGGCCTTCCAGCATGGCGTTCTCCAGCTCTTTAACGAACAGCCCCTTGCCTCCCACCTTGGCCAGGGGGGCGTCCAGAATCCGGTCGCCCTTGCTGGTCATTTTGATTAGTTCCACTTCTGTGCCCGGATGGAAATGCTCCAGGCGTTCCTTGACGTATTCCGCCTGCCAGAGGGCCAGGGCGCTTTTTCGGGTAGCGATTCGGACAGTTTTCATGGAGCGCACTTCGTACAATGGTTGTATGCCCGGGAGTCAGGCCGCCAGGGCTATTTATAAGTAGTGAGATGATACGACACCCTGAGGTTTCCACCAAATCCCGCTATTTACCTATGAAAATACCGTTCATGACGGTTTCTCTCAATCGACAGTGGCAGTTAGCCTGGTAGCCTTTTTGTGATGTTCGCCCGTGGTTGTGAAATCGGTCTGGTCGGCATGACAATTTTTTAAGAACGTCTATGCTATTTTTCCATCCCATTAACGAAAATAACATGGAAACAGTGATGAGCAGAGCATTGGTTGTTGTCTTTCTGTGCGGCTTTTTTCTCAGCTCTGGCGAAGTTGTTGCTATACAGTATTGCTCCAAACACCAGAGACACTTTGATAAAGATAATGGTGAAGAGTGCCCGGTGTGTAGGGACCTGAAATCAGGTAGAAGCACAGATCCGAGTGGTTTAAATGATCATAATGTTGAAGCTATGGATCAGGACGAGGATTGCACCCCATCCGTTGAGTCGCTGGCAGAGTTGATGGCGACACGAAGGATGATCAGAGATGTCAGGCAGGACAGTCAGCATCATGCCCTCAGCCCATATAACATGGTCATTGGTGTTGGTGTACAGGCCAGCCACTTGCTGTCAGGTCATGTAATGCAAAGGGGGTCTACCGATCAACAGTTTCTTTACGACACTTTTGGGGCAGCGAGTGCATCACCGTCCCCGGAACCAGCCCCGGACTTCGACCAGCTTCTCTATGAAGAGGAGCATGAGCTGCAAGAGCGTGTGAAGGCGGCTCTGGGAAGCATGGCTGTTGAAAATCTGTCTGCTTTGGATGACCCTCCCGCCAACTTTCAATCTCTGATTCGCCAAATGGCTCAGACTGCCACTCAGTCGACTCATGAGACGCTCTCGTTGGCTCTTCAATATGTTGGGCTTACCGGTAATCTGGCTCAAGACCTGCATCCTGAGTCCACAATTTTGATCCATATGTATTGGGGAAGTGCATCAACCATTCTTATAATGAATCCTCAGGGAGAAAGCGTTCAGACATTTATAGGGCTGGTTGATGGCTGGTTTATGCTGAATGTCCTCCGTCCAGCGATTGTCGAACTGATACAAAGCGTAGAGTACTATGCGCCGTCACTAAGGTTTCGTGCGTGGAGTGATAGGCAAACAGCACATGCCTGCTACCCGCAAAAAAGATGACACCAAACAGTTATAAGCGGTTCTTTACAGGAGGGAAACCGATTATCTGGAGTCATGAGCGTGCCGCAGGACTTAAAATAGCTGCATTTTCATAGTAAGGGGAGCGGCACAACAAAATACTACAGCGATTTCATGATCTTTTTCATCAGCGGCACATGGCGGCGGCTGACGGACAATGGCTCATCAACATCGGTCAGCTGAATTGAGTAATGCCCCTGTTCGTCACGGAGCATTCGCTCAATCACATGCCTCGCCACCAGGGCGTTACGATGAATGCGCACGAAGCGGGAGTTGAACTCGGCCTCCAGCTCTTTCAGGGGATCGTCGATCAGGACTTCGCCATTCTTGTGAACCACCGTGACGTATTTGCTGTCTGCCATGAAGTAGAGCACATCATCCAGGGGCACCAGCTCAATGCCGCGGAGGGTTTTGGCCGAAATATGGCTGCGGGACTCCGGAAAGCTTTCTTTCAGATTGGCCAGCTGCAAACGGTTGACCCTGCCTGCCCGCTCAAGCGCTTTGCCCAGCTCTTCAAATTTGACAGGCTTGAGAAGGTAACCCATGGCCTGAACCTGGAATGCTTCCAGGGCATGGGCGTCATAAGCTGTACAGAAAATAACCGCCGGGGGGCTGTCCAGCTCGGCAATATGGGATGCGGCCTCCAGCCCACCCATGACCGGCATACGGATATCCATCAGGACAATATCCGGTTTGAACTGCCGGCAGAGTTCTATGGCCTCAATGCCATTGCCGGCATCGTGTTCCAGCGTCTGGTAACCTTCAAGACGACTCAAAAGGTGACGCAGGCGTTCTCTTGCCAAGGGTTCGTCATCGGTGATCAGTATGTTCATATTCTTTTTCGGAAACCCTGTTTTTTAACTCATCGCTGTTCTGTGTGATCATGACGTCCTGTCATTGCAGGGATATCGAATTGTTGTTTCGAATTCCTGTATCCCGTCATTCTCAGAGGTTCGTGTCTCCACCAGGGCCCGGTGTCCATAAAGCATCTTCAGGCGTGAACGGATGTTTTCCAGTGCCAGCTGGTTGCCCCGGGATTCCTGACCACTGAACCGGGTAACATCGGGTAGAGGATTTCGAACCCTGATACAGACGTTATCGTTGTCCAGGGTGATATCTACACTGACCGTGCCACCTTTTTCCAGCGGCTGGATGCCGTGGTAGACAGCGTTTTCAACCAGTGGCTGCAGGGTAAGGGGGGGAATATGCAGATTTTGAGGCAGTTCTGCTATCTGCCATTCCGACTGCAGCCGCTCGCCCAGCCGGTGCGCTTCAATCCGCAGATAGCGTTTGCACAGCTCAATTTCTCTCCCTATGGCAATGCTGTTGCCATTTTCCTGCAAACTTGACCGAAACAGGTCCGACAGATCTTCAACCGCCTGCTCAGCTTTGTCCGGATCAATCTGTATCAGGCTGGCGATGATGTTCATGCTGTTGAACAGGAAATGGGGGCGAATTCGGGCCTGCAGGGCGTCGTAACGGGCGTTGAGGCTGGCCTGCTGTTGTTTGCTGGCCTCCTGCTGGACGTAAAAGTAGCGCAGCAGCATGGCGGTGATGATCAGGGCGACGAGCGCATGCCGGACCAGCTGTTGCCAGTCAGGGAAGACGATCAGGAAGGCGTCGCGCCAGAGAAACCATTGTGCTGTGAGCGTGAATACCAGTGTTATCAGAATGACTGTCGTCAGGCAAAGTGTGGTGGCCACCGGCAATGGCAGGTTTTTAATGATTGGGCGGAGGCGGCACAGTACTGCGGCGCTGCACAGAGAGATCCACTGAACGAACAGTGAAACAGTGGCCAGACGGTTCCAGTTGAATACGTCGGGGCCGGAGAGGGCAAGAACCTGGGTGAGTACAAAAAGTTCAGAAACCAGCACCAGCATGAAGACAGCCCGGGGAGAACAAAGGTCGGGCAGGAAAAAATCTTCGTTAGTACTGCTGGATGGAACGTTCGGCGGCAAGGTAATGACGTCCTGTGGCTTATTATACTTATCCTCCCATATAATGCCGTAGCCCGCTGTCTGCATCCAGCGGTGTGGTACATAGCCCGGATATTTCCTAAACCTGCTCCCGGCCCTCTCTTTTCCCCTTCCCCCCCCAGAAAGGTTGGTTTGGTCTACCATCCTCCCCCGCCCAACACCCCCTCCCCCACCCCC
>JBPCXN010000224.1:0-18408 GCA_051008495.1 Endozoicomonas sp.
GATATAGATCTCTTTTTTGCCAATCAGCTTCCAGTTGTACCGGTCTGGCGAGCCGTTGAAGCCATAGGTTTCATCTGCCGTACGCCAGTTTCCCATTCCCTGTGGCGAATCATAAGCGACCGTAGGCGCACGACGGACACGGCGCACACCGGGGGAATAAGTCCAGGCAGCCCTGGGGTCGATTCTCATGTTGACAAATTCCTGCACCACATAACTCTTCCCTTTCTCCCGGCTGGGCGCCAGGGTCTGGATCAGCGTCGCCAGTCTGGGCATGCTGTTGCCCCAAAACTCTTCAATGGTCAGACTGGGATCAAAATAAGGTGCATAAGAAATAGTGGAAGTCTCGCCGATCTGCTTGCCGCCATCCCGATAAATGAGTACGGCTTTTTCCTTGCCTTTAACCGAATAGAATGATCGCGCCAGCATGGTGTTCCAGATGACTTCAATACCACTTTTGGGTATTGGGAAAGGGGCTCCACCAAAGGCATTCGTCACACCATTACCCCCCACTTCCAGCTCACTGCGGGTGGCATTTTTCCGGGTTTCATTCTGGATAAAATCGGAATAACTGCCATCCCGATGACTCGGATAGATATCCATCCGGAATGATCGTCGGTAGTTTTTAAACAGGGCCTGCATGCCCGGGGTGAGCTTGTCTTTGTACTGCCGGTAGTTTTTACCGGTAATACTGAACAGGGGGTTCTCATCAGCGTAAGGGTCGGGATAGTGATTGCCCGGCCCCTTGTAACTGGCAGGTGGCTTGAAGTCAGGGTTCCATGCCGGAATGGTTCCTTCGGCATTTCCCGCCCGCTCTGCTCCAAGAGGTGTCAGAACCGAATTGAGCTTTTTAGCTTCTTCAGGTGTTATCCTGGCTTGAGCCGTGAAGGTGGCGAACAGCAGACCGGTTATGCCTGCGGCCAGCAGAGTTTTTCTTATTATCATTGTTATTGGTCCGAGGCTGTATTCAGCGAATCTCAGGTTATTATTATCAGCTTCCCTGTACTGCAGAGATTTCTTTCAGTGTCCGTACATCTCTAGCTCATAAAACGAAAACAAGCTAAACGACTGGGTTACCGTTTTATTGTCGCTGAAATTATTCTGAAACACCATAGTTCAGGCCACGGATCAGGTGCAGCCAAAGAGACTGCACCTGCATTTTCATCAGACGCTGGCAATCAGCTCATCTTTTTTCACGCGTTCGTCATTGGAAACAGGATCTTCCGCATAAAACTGCTGGAACCATTTGCGGTATTGCCCGATAGGTCCATCACCATCACACAGAATCGGTGTGTCCAGGTACTTCTTATGCACCCAGATAGGAATATCCTGCTCAACCTGGTGCACCACCTCATCACGAAAGCCTTTAGCATAAGCCGCCTGCATCCCATCCTGCCCATCCGGGAGAGTAAAATGGAAGCGTAGCTTCAGACTTTGGTCGTCTATCGGGATGATGGTGGCCATCATGACAATCTCAAACATCCTGGAGAAGCGCTGGTAGGTCTGTCCGGGACCGATGGAATAAGATTCCAGCCGCTGGGACTCAAACTGCTGTGAACCGTGTTTAACTGAGCCATCGCCCTGAACCTTGTTGGCTTCAGAGTCAAAGATGGTGCTGCGGCGATGACCTTCCAGGATCACTTCGCCATCGGGAACCGTAGGACGCCCATGAACGGTCACGAAGTGGGCCAGGTCAGCAGCGTTCTCGCCGGTTTCCTGGAGAATGGTCGGAATTTCCCATTCATAGGAATCAACAGGGCTCCAGCCCTCGGCGCCAATCTCCGGAACCACATCCACCTCAAAGAGTGGCTCTATATCCTGTGGGTGATACCAGGCCCAGATCATCTGGTTGCGTTCAACCACCTGGTAGCGACGAATGCTCTGCTTGTCCTTGACCTTTGGCGGCATGCGCTTGGCATAGGGAACATTGGTACACATACCTTCACCGTCAAACTCCCAGGCATGGAACGGGCAGCTGACACTTTCGCCCTTGACAATACCACCGTGCCCCAGGTGAGCTCCCAGGTGCGGGCAGTAGGCATCAATCAGGGATGCCTTGCCGGATTCGGTACGAAACAGCACCAGTTCCCGGCCAAAGTAACTCAGTGGCACCACCTGGCTGTTTTCCAGCTTGTCGGAATACTCCACGGCATACCAGCCATAGGGAATGGGCTTGTTGTAACGTTTACTCATGGCGACCTCATTATTGTTATCGGAATGGAACATGCCACTGTCAGTTTTTCTGGTCTACCAGCGGCATTTCACCTCATCACTTGTTGACATTGGTTTTAAAAATCAACTCTTTAAACACCACGGCATTGTGGTCATGGGTTGACCGTTCAGGCTCACCGTCCAGCTCTAGATCGGGGTAGCGCTTGAATAATTCAGTCATGGTCAGATAAAGCTGGGATTTAGCCAGGGCAGCACCAATGCAGAAACGGGGGCCGTAACCGAAGAGTACATCCGGATTGAATTTACGCTGTACATCGAATTTCTCCGGCTGGTCATAGTAGGATGGGTCATGATCCTTCAGGTGTGGCATTAACAGCACCATCTGCCCTTTCTTCACCTGCTGCCCCAGCAATTCCATGTCTTCCCGGGCGTAACGGGCAAAGCCCATCTTCGATTTGCTGGACCAGCGCATAATTTCACTGAAGGCGTTGGAGAAGGCTTCCAGTGACGACAGCGCCTGGCCAACCTGGTTCTTGTTCTTCACCAGCGCATAGGCCGTCCACTGTTGCCCCATCAGCGTGGTATCGGCGCCAGCCCCAATCAGAGCCAGGATCAGTGTGATAATGTCCCATTCCTCGAACTCTGGATTGTCCTTCTCCACCTGCAGCAACACACTGAGGAAGTCATTTTCCAACGGCTTTTCACGACGCTCGGCAATCACTCCCTTAAGAATATCAATAGCCCTGCTGCTCGCCTGTCTGGCAGCTTCACGACGTTCTTCAGATATTGTGGGGTTCCAGGCTTCGGTGAAGCGCATGATCACCGGCTTGATCTCATCCCAGTATTCTTCGGGAACACCCACCATCCGGGTAATGGAAATAAAGGGAATGTGCTGGGCAATTCTTTCTATGAAATCGAAAGACTCAGCGTCACCGATTTCTGCAATCAGCTTCTGGATATCCGGTTGTATACGACGTTGGATCTCATCGACAACGTTACGGGAAAAAGCCGGAGAAGTGACTTTCCGGATCAGCCGGTGATGAGTGTCATCCGCCAGGAGACTGTGACCAATCATCGCCCGTTCGAAGTTGGTCCACTCTTCTTCCGGCGGAATGGCAGGTGCGTATTCCCAGTCGTACAGGTCGGAAGAAAGGTACTCCCGTTTCCAGCAATCCAGGATGTCAGGCATCCGGGTCATGATCCATGCCTGCCAGGGTGGGTACCAGACCAAACGACCACGCTCGGCCAGTGCCAGGCACTGAGGCACAGGGTTATTGCAGTAGTCGATGGAATTGGGTTGATAGATCTCTTCAACCGGAGGGAGGGTCTGTTCTTCCGCTGTCATGGGAGAAGCTCCTGCTGCCTTGTTCTTATGATTCCAGTCAGGTCGGCCACACTGCGCACACTCGACGCAAAGTAAACCAGTGTCCAAAAATATACATTGGTTTTACCTTTACAAGCAACGGCTTTTTTTGCTTAATGTGCACACCATGCGACAAAAGAACACACATAAAAACAGGAACCATGGCAATGAAAGATTTCAATAATAAAGTGGCGGTCATTACCGGTGGCGCCAGTGGTGTAGGCAAGGCCATTGCCCAGCTGCTGGCTAAGGAGGGAGCCCGTATTGTGGTTTCGGATATTGAAGCTACAGCTCTTGGCAAGACCGTTGACGAAATGCAGGCCGAAGGTTTTGACTGCATGGGTCACCAGGCCGACGTCACCAGCGAAGAATCCATGAATGCCCTGGCAAAGGCCGCTGTCGACAAATATGGCGCTATCCATCTGGTGTTCGCCAACGCTGGTGTTGGCACAGGGGAAGCCGGCATGATGTGGGAATACCAGGAGAATGACTGGGAGTGGGGCTTTCGCGTCAATACCTGGGGCCTGATTCGCACTATCAATGCTTTCATGCCAGTCCTGGTTAAACAGAATGAAGAAGCTCACTTCGTCGTTACCGGTTCCGGCAACGGCGCCTTCCTGATGATGCCTAACACACCGGTTTATACCGCCACGAAGGCAGCGGCCCAGGCGATCACTGAAAACCTGCACTTCCAGCTGCAGGCCGCGGACTCTCCAGTAAAGGTTAATGCTCTCTTTCCTGGCCCACACGTCGTTAACTCCGGTATTTTCAATTCGGAGCGTAACCGCCCTGAAGAACTGCCCGGAGATCCAGACAAGCCGGATTCAGGCATTCACTCCGTCGATGACATGAAAGATATCATGGCGCAGTATGGCCGTGAGCTGAAAACCACCGAACCCTCTGAAGTGGCTGAGTATGCCCTGCAGGGTATCCGGGAAGACAAGTTCTGGATTGCCCCAAGGACCGAAAAATCAAAAATTGCCATCCGCGAACGGGTTGACAACATTCTTAATGGTGTGACCCCCTCAGCCCCTGACGTACTCTGATCCCATCCACTTCAGTGCAAGCTCTGACCAGCCTTCCGGGCTGGTCAGCAGGACAATAATAATGAAGAAGCTGATAAAGATTCTCGCCGGACTGACGCTTTTCCTGGTAGTAGGCGCGACTGCCTTCTGGTACGGCGGCGGCATGACCCTGGCGGCCAGGCTGATGGCCCCTTCCTTCCCTGATCTTCCCGCTCCCGTTTCGCAACTGGATGAGGGACAGAAAGGTTTGATCTATTTCCCCAGTAACACGCCTTTCGACCTGGACGTGATGCTGGCAAAAGGCACCGACTCGGCCGCCAGCACCGGCATGGGCACACTGTTCCTGCCAGAGAACATCCAGCCCGGAGAACAGGTTCCGGCCGTTGTTCTTGTACACGGCAGTGGCGGTATATCACCGGGCCGGGAAATGGAGTACGGTGAACTCCTTGCCGAGAATGGCTATGCGGCTTTCGTCGTAGATTATTACCGGCCACGGGGCGGGGAAGAAGGTGTTTCCTACATGCGCCTCGTCCTTTCAGTCACCGAATTTGATGCCATTGCCGATGCCTATAATGCCCTGAAAGTGCTTCGCACCCATCCACAGATTAACCCTGACAAAATTGCAGTGGCCGGCTATTCCTATGGCGGCATGGCGGCCCGTTTCGCCATGGATGAGCGCATCCGCGAGGCCATGATGGACAGTGATCCCGGTTTTGCCGTCAATGTTGACTACTATGGCCCCTGCTTCCAGAACCTGCAGAGTTCGGCTACCACAGGCGCTCCTATTCTGACCCTGAGGGGAACGGAAGATAATTCCAACGAACTGTCAGCCTGTACCAAACGGGAAGAGGAGCTGAAACAACTGGGTTCAGAGGTAGAAACCTATGTATTTGACGGGGTTGGTCACTCCTGGGATATCAACCTGCCTCTGACCATGACCACCACACCGTACGTGGCAGGCTGTGAAGTGCTCTACGAAGAAAATGGACACTCCAAACTGAACGGGCAGTACATTGTCGATTTCCCGGTGGAAGCGTCACGCTATGAGCGGATTGCCAACCGGATTCTCAGCGCCAATATTTTTGGTGATTGCGTTGGTGAAGGTTACCTGGTCGGCAGCGACCCGGAAACCAAGGCCAAAACCGACGCTCTGCTCCTGGCCTTTCTCAACAAAAACCTTAAAGGCTGAAAAGCTGACAATCATAAGAAAAGCGAGGTAAAGCGATGAGTAACGCTCCCAGTAACAGCCCCGGTGAAATTCTCAACTGGCCCATGCTGAAAATTCAGTATGAGACCAGCCCGGAGTGCATTGCCAAACTGCTGCCTCCCGGTATTGATCCTGGTGACAAGCCAACTGTCTACCTGACCCTTTACAACTTCCCGATTCTGAATGAACCCGAGTACGGTGTGGTGATCAGTGTTGCAGCTGATTGCGACGGCATCCAGGGCGAATACACCCTGGCGATTGGAATCGACCAGGAAGCTCCGATAAAGCGCTGTCATGAGCGCTGGGGACAACCCAAGTATCATGCCCAGATTGAATACTATCGAATGCTGGACAAGGTTTCCGCCAAAGTCACCCATGCCGGGTACACTTTCCTGGAATACTCTGGCAAAGTCGTCAGTGAAGATGAAAACAGGCCGGACCTTGAGACCAATGAATGGTGGATCAAGTTCGCCCGTTCATACGACATGAGCCATGGTAAATTTGATCTGCCGCCGCGGGTAATCCGAGTCCAGAGCCAATACGGCACTGCCTTTATGGAAAAACTGGAAGGCAAACTGACACTCAGGGAAAGTCCCTGGGATCCGATCACTACCCTGCTGCCCATGAAATCCGAGCCAGAGGCGCATCTCTGGACACCAATTTTCAAGGACAGAAAATACCTGGAGCACAAGCATCTGGACGCTGAGGCCTTCTGGCCTTACGCCGAAACCATCAGTGGTTCAAGGTGGCCTGGTGAGGGCGGAGGCCCGATCAAGACATTGGCGGCAGAATAACTTCCGACCGGGCACCTTCGGGTGCCCAAACTCACTGCCCTTAAAAACTCTGATTATTATTAGCTCCCGATCAAACAACTACTAAGTACCTAGCCAGTTGCTTCGCAATATTCTGGCGAGTGGATTTTTTCAGCCTTCAAGGCGCAACGCCGGGCGCGTAGCCTTAGCTACGTAAACAGAGTTGGAACGCAGAAGGCTGGAAAAAGCCGCCGTCCAGAATATGCGAAAGCAATTGGTTAGGTACTTACTGTCAGCCCAAAGCTTCAATAATGCTGGAAAAGTCCCGCTTGCCATTACCCTTGCGGCCATGACTCATGTAAAGGCTTCGCGCCGCTGAACCCATGGGTATCGATGAGCCACTCTGGATGGCGGTCTCAATGGCCAGTCCAAGGTCTTTCAGCATCAGGTCCACCATGAATCCGGGCTGGTAATCATTGCTCGCAGGCGCATTTTCCATAACGCCCGGGTAGGGGTTGTAAACTTCCAGGCTCCAGTTGCGGCCGGAGCTGGCCAGCATGATCTCGGACAGGACCTTTGGATCGAGACCGTTGTCGACACCCAGTTTCAGAGCTTCGGAAGTGCCGGTCATCAAGACAGAAAGCAGCATGTTATTACAAATCTTGGCCAGCTGACCGGCACCGTTACCACCGGCATGGAAGATATTTTTGCCCATACCGGCCAGAACCGGCTTAGCTCTTGCAAACGCTTCCACTTCGCCACCACACATAAAGCTCAGGGTTCCGGCAGCAGCGGCAGCCACCCCACCGGAAACCGGCGCATCCATCATGGCAATGCCTTTTTCTGCGGCAGCGGCTGCAACTTTCCTGGCTGTCGCTGCATCAATGGTGCTGCAATCCAGAATCAGGGTTGAATCCGGCAATTGATTAATCAAACCATCGTCGCCCATGAAGACCGACTCAACATGTCTTCCAGCAGGCAGCATGCTGATGACCACCTCGGCACCGGCACAGGCCGCCGAAGAGCTTTCGGCCGCTGCAGCACCTACGGCAACTGCTCTGTCGACCTGTTCCTGAACCAGGTCAAAGACTGTCACCTGATTTCCGGCCTTGATCAGGTTTGCTGCCATCGGGCCGCCCATGTTGCCCAGACCAATAAACGCGATTGTTGTCATTATTGTTGTCCTTTATAAGTCAGCTAACGGGTTCTCAGACCAGGGTGACTGGAAGAAGTTATCCAGAACATCGGTCGGGACTTCATCAATAGATGGGAACTGCCACTTGGGCTGGCGATCCTTGTCGATCAACAGCGCCCTGACACCCTCGGTAAACTCCGGGTGTCTAATAATATTGGTAGCCAGCTGCAGCTCCTGCTGAAACACCTGCTTCAGAGGCATTTCACGGCAGAGCTCGAGTTGTCGGTAGATCCATAACACCGCCAGAGGAGAGCCGGACAACATGGCCTGCCTGGCCTTGACCAGCCAACTGTCCTCTGTCTCAAGGTCAGAGATAGCGCGGGAGATCTCGTAGATATCTGAGCCAGAACAAAGTGAGTTAATCTGCTCAAAATGCTTCTCCACACGCCCTTCCGGCAGTTGGCCGCTGCAGGCCTGGTGTAAACCGTCCAGACATTCAGCCATTAGCTGGTGATTCTTTTCGGCGCTGTCTGTCCAGGCAATATCCGCCAGCTGGTCAAGCAGCTTCTGCTGGCTGTCAGCACTGACAAAATAGTCGGCAATGCCCGTATACAGGCAGTCAGCAGCGTTAATTGACGCACCGGTCAATGCCAGAAAGCGGCCAACCCGGCCCGGCATGCGATTGAGAAAGTAACTGCCGCCCACATCAGGAAACAGTGCAATGGTCACTTCCGGCATGGCGATCCGGGTTCTTTCCGTCACCACCCGGTGGCTGCAGCCGGCAAAAACGCCCAGCCCACCGCCCATAACAATGCCGTGCCCCCAGGCGATCACCGGTTTGCTGTAGTTGTGCAACAGATAGTCGAGCCGGTATTCCTGCTCAAAGAATCGCTCTGCATGATCACAGGGACCGCCAGGGTTTTCCCTGGCACTGTGATAAAGTGCCTGAACATCACCGCCGGCACAGAACGCCTTCTCTCCCGCCGCCCTGATCAGGACAGAAACAACCCTTTCGTCACGTTGCCACTGATTGAGCCTGCCCAAAAGGAGCTCAACCATCTCAAGGGTGAGCGAGTTCAGTGTTTTCTCACTGTTCAGCGTCGCCAGGCCTATGAGCTGCCCACCACTCGTAGCCCTTTCCTCAAACAGCACAGATGTCGACATCAGACATGGTTCCCATTAATTATTCTTGTCAGTACAGTGTCTAGGAGTCTGTCGGACTTAAGCTTTCGAGCATGAAACTGCCTTAAGTCCGACAGGCTCCTAGGGGCCTGACCGAGAATAGCGGTCGAGGATAAAATTCAGTAGAACGAGGCTGTTTTTTCGATGGATTTGTGCGAATAGTTGACCTATTTAATCAAATTCATCGGAAAAATAGACCGTTCTTTCTGGATTTTAGGCCGAGCAGCCTATTCTCGGTCAGGCTCCTAGTTACCGGATCATATCCAGAACACCTTCCATCAATATTCTTCGGCCAATGATCACCCGCATGATCTCATTGGTGCCCTCCAGAATCTGATGTACACGAACATCCCGCACATACCTTTCCAGCGGATATTCCCGGATATAACCATAGCCGCCGTGCAACTGCAGGGCTTCATTACAGATTCTGAAACCCAGATCCGTCGCCAGTCGTTTAGCCATGGAACAGTATACGGTTGCTTCAGGGTCTTTCTGATCAAGTTTGAAAGCCGCGAGCCGAACCATCTGGCGGGCAGCCACCAGCTCTGTGGCCATATCCGCCAGTTTGAACTGTGTCACCTGGAAATCACTGATGGCCTGCCCGAACTGTTTACGGTTGCGGCAATATTCTATGGAGGCATCCAGTGCTGCCTGGGCCGTCCCCACAGAACAGGTAGCGATGTTTATACGACCACCGTCCAGGGCCTCCATGGCAATTTTGAAACCCTGACCTTCATCGCCAAGGCGGTTGGCTACCGGCACGCGAACATTCTCAAAGGAAATCTCACGGGTTGGCTGACAGTTCCAGCCCATTTTCTCTTCCATTTTGCCGTAATGGATTCCTTCTGAATCTGCCGGGATGGCAAGGGCGGTAATGCCTTTCGGCCCCGGTTTACCAGTGCGCAACATCACTACCAGCAAGTCGGTTTCGCCAGCTCCGCTGATGAACACCTTACTGCCGTTCACCACATAGTCATCACCATCAAGAACTGCACTGGAACGAAGCGATGCGGCATCCGAACCTGCACCCGGTTCCGTCAGGCAATAAGACACCAGCTTTTCTCCACTCACCAGCGCCGGACACCACTCTTCGATCAGATCCTGCTGACCATAACGTCCGATGATGCTGGTGCCCATGTTGTGAATGGTGAGAAAAGCGGTTGTTGCCGTACAACCCCGGGCCAGTTCCTCGATGATGAGACTGGAGTCAAGCCGCCCCAGCCCCAGTCCACCAGCGGATTCCTGGGTGTAAAGACCCATAAAGCCCAGGTCACCGGCCTGCTGCAGCTCATCTTTAGGGAAGATATGCTCTGCATCCCAGCGTGCCGCTCCCGGCGCCAGCACGCCTTCAGAGAAGGATCGCGCTGACTCGACAAAGGCCTGCTGATCTTCATTCAGAGAGAAGTCCATTTGTGCTCCTTAGAAAGCAGCATATATGCTTATACTGCTTTCTTTTCGCTCTCCGTCTTCCGCTATCCGCTTTCTGTTATTTCGTGAAATCCGAACTTTATTATCTTCATTCATTCGGGTCGCGGAAAACGGAAAGCAAGCAGCGACAGAGATTAATAGAAAAGTCACTCGATCTTTACCTACTTCAAATTGATAGTAAGATTGGGCTGTTTTCCGGGAGAAACTTCTTCGTGAACCCAGCGGGCTGTAACCGTTTTCGTTTCGGTATAGAAACGAACGGCCTGCTTGCCGTAAGCGTGGAGATCGCCCATAAACGAGCCTTTCCAGCCAGTGAAGGAGAAGAAAGGCAGAGGTACGGGAATCGGAATATTAATACCGACCTGCCCCACTTCCACTTCGTGCTGGTATTTGCGCGCCGCGCCGCCTGACTGGGTAAAGATGGATGTGCCGTTGCCATATGGGCTGGCGTTGACCAATTCGATGGCCTCTTCCAGCGTATCTACAGTAATGCAGCAGAGCACCGGACCAAAGATTTCTTCCTGGTAGATGGACATATCGGTGGTGACATCGGTAAACAGTGTAGGACCAACCCAGTTGCCATCGGGCAAACCCTCCACTACGCAATCTGTACCATCCAGCAGACAGGTAGCCCCTTCTTCCTTACCCTGCTGAATCAGGCTAAGCACTCTTTCTCTCGCCGCCTTACTGATCAGTGGGCCATAACCGGCACTGGAGTCGTTCCAGGGGCCAGGACGCACCTTGGCCAGCTCACCTTTAAATTCGTCAATCCACTCTTTGCTGTCACCCACAAACACCGCAACACTGATGGCCATGCAGCGCTGGCCAGCTGCTCCAACAGAAGCCCCCACCAGATTGTTGATCACCTGTTGCTTATTAGCATCTGGCATGATGACAGAGTGGTTTTTGGCACCGGCAAAACACTGGGCACGCTTCATGTTAGATGTGGCAGTCTTGTAGATGTACTGTCCGACATTCACAGAACCGACAAAAGACACTGCCTTGGTATCAGGATGACTCAGCAGCTGATCGACCTGATCCTTGCCACCATGCACCATCTGCACGACACCTTTCGGCAAGCCTGCTTCAACCAGCAGTTCCAGTAACCTGACCGGAGTCAAGGGCACCTGCTCACTGGGCTTCAGTACAAAAGTGTTGCCGCAGGCTACGGCCAGAGGGAACATCCACAGGGGAATCATGGCCGGGAAGTTGAAGGGAGTAATGCCAACACAAACCCCAAGCGGCTGGATATAGCTGTAGGTATCAATGCCACCAGCCACATTCTCAACGGTCTCACCCATCATCAGGGCCGGAACATTGGCAGCCTGCTCAACCACTTCAATACCACGCCAGACATCACCCTTGGCATCTTCAAAAGTCTTGCCGGTATCCTGAGCAAGCAACTCTCCCAGTTCATTGTGATGCTCTTTCAGCAATGCCTGGTAACGCATCATTACCCGGGCACGTTCCGGTACAGCGACATTCCGCCAGGTATTGAAGGTCTCTTTGGCACTGGCTACTGCTTTCTCTACTTCAGATTCGGTAGCCAGTGGCAACTCCGCGAGAACCTGCTGTGTTGCCGGATTGATGACAGGAAGTTTCTGCTGGCTCTCACTGGTGATGAACTCACCATCAATAAAGAGGGGGACTTGCTGGGTCATGGGCTTGCCTCCAGGCTTTGTTCTTGTTTAACCCCATGCTAACACCGGTTCAAGATAAGAGAGAGTCATTAAATTAGTGTTGGCATGGACAATATTACTGCAAAGGCCGTGGCGATATAAAGTGCATACAGGCGTTCAACAAAGTCCTTAGCACTTTTCCAATCATCACCGTTTTGTCGACAAGCTTTGTATGGGCAAGTCTGGCTATTATGTATAAATAAGCAGAGTTTTCGGCTACGATCCTGCTTCTCGCCATCCGCAGCCTTTCAGTCAGCAGAAATGTCATCTGGCAAGCCCAGTTCACACTTAAACATTTCTTTCAGATCCTGCGAGTCGACCGGATTAAAGCCAGCCAATACATTTATGAGTAAACCGACTCCTGTTTTTTTAGTATCCTTTAATATCAACTTCATTAGCGTATTGCATACCGTCTTGCTATCTGACCCCAGTGTCACCTCTCCATTTTTTGTGACTGGCACACTCCCAAACCCCCAACGCTTCAATGGCAACCAATTTGTTAGATCATCCAGTTGCCAAATTGTGTACCATTCGCTCATTGTTGAAGACAATCTCTCCAATATGTCGAACTGCTTATTGTTGTCTTCCTCAAAGAGCAACTTGAACACCGCAATCCATTCCCGCTTTTCACCTGCCAGAGGGTCACCTTCACTGATTTCTTTTACATAACGACTGAAAGGGGGCGGGGGCTCATCATCACCACCGCCCGCAGAGTTTCTTCCAGTCAAACACCCACCCTGCGCTCCCCTTGTGGCAGGTCCTGCTGTTTCACCCTTGCCGGTATCAGGGCCATTGGAACCACTAGTCGATTGCCCATTGCCGTAGCTATATATGCCCGGCACAGAACCTGTTGTTGAGTTGTCACTGGCAGCGGACTGGTGGATCGTACTGATGGTGAGGCCCTCTCCTGGAGAACAGACTTCGTCCGATTTCTCCAGTTCTTTCAGAAAGGCAAAGTGGCTGTCATATTGAACACTGGTGCAGCCTGGATCCAGGTCAGCAACCTGGGGGAGATGAAAGCTGCTCTCGTTCATTGGAACGTCAATTCGGTATCGGTAGCGCTGTTCGCAGGTTCTTGTCATGACAGCAGAGCTATTGCTGCCATCGACATTTCTTATCAAGGTATGCTGGCAGAAGTCTGGCTGAAGCTTCATGCCTAAGCTGATGATATCGTAGTTGTCGAACCATTCACCGGGCATTTCCACAGGTTCTTTTGTGCAAAGAACAATAGTAATAGCGCCTGTATGGTCTGAAGTGGAAAGGCCCCAGCTTCCGGACAGAGAAGTCCAGCTTTCCGTCTCTCCCTTTGTCGCTTTTTCTTCAGCCTGCCCTGCCCCTTCTGTGTACAGAAATTGCACCCGATCCAGTAACAGTTTGTGCTGATAGGATAGAACAGAGTTATGCAAACCGGAGGCAACACCTGTTTCGAGCCAGGCCCCGCCGGTTGACAGCAACCCCGGAAAGAGTAGAACCAGTTTACGCATGATTAGCCCTGTACTGACAGCTGATTACAAACAGTTTTTTCGGTGCCTGCCCTCCTTCCCCCCATGACAAAGGCCGTAAATAATTGTAGAAGATAACCTTGAAGGGTTCGTTTTTATTGAGTACCCCACCACTGCTGAATGCCACGGGTTGAAGCCATCTCCTTCCGGCAGTCGTATCAACCATTAAATGCTTCAGGCTACCAGAAAGTACTGGCTGGTAGAAAATCAGCTGCATTGGGTTCTTGATGTTGCCTTTGATGAAGATCGTTGCAGGACAAGGGAAGGCTTTGCTGCTGAAAACTTGGCTGTTGCCCGACAAGTGACGCTCAACCTTCTCAAACTGGATACTTCAGTGAAGGCAGGTATCAAGAACAAACGGAAAACCTGTGACTGGAACGAGGACTATATGATGAAAGCGCCTGGATTGATTGATTTGTGATCATGTTTTTGCCCTGGTCGGAAGCCTTGTTCGGGCAGTTCAAACAACATGTCAGAAATTTAGGCCTGAGCTATACCCAGGGCTATACCCAGAATATACTGAAGCAAGCACGGGAGGGAATTGAGTAACCTGCTCGCTGCTGTTTTTCCCCGTGACTCAGCCCCGTCGAGAACCATGATAAGAAAAGCCTGGAAACGGTATACAGCGCAGGTTTTTCGCTGATATTCAGGTAAAAATCCCGGCCTGGGGCCGGGATCGAGTGACGGTAAAGGTATGTTATCTGTTATTCCACTTCGAGGTATTTCCCGTCAACCTCAATCGGGCTGGCGAAGATATTCATTCCTTCTGCTGCAATTAAGGCAACTCCTACTTCTCCTGAGCAACCATGATGAGCCTCGAAGCTGACATCGCCAGTTTCTGCCTCAATGTTGCCTGAGAGGTTAATGGTTCCACGGACTTCGAATGAAGAGGCATGGCATTCCATGGCTTTCGCATGGACCGCCTCAACTTCCATAGAAGAGCCGGTGTATAACCCGAGAAGTTCATCAAGGCTCAGAATCCTTCCTTCAAGAGCTGCGCCAAGGTCGAGCCATAGACTGTCTGCAATCAGGTTCTTTACCCGCAGTGTGCTGTTTGTACCAACATAGACGTTATCGGAAACTTCCAGTTCATCCAGTCTGCTCTCAAGAGAGGAATTTGTCACAACTTCAAGCTGTTTAGGCTCTCCACCCCCTTTGTGAATTCTAACGTAAGAGTTATTGGATGCCCTCAATGCCAGGTTGGTGAGAGAGCCTTCCCAGCGAAGAGAAGCGTTTCTGGTGACATTCACATTGGGTGTGTGAACCACTTCACCGTCATCTTTTACCTCACTTTCAGGTTGGAACATGGTGACATCAATGTATTTGGCATTGGTGCCACGAGCCAGGAAGCTCTCTCCGCTCTGTATGGTCAGATTGCGCAGCTTCAAGTTGCTGCTGCCGGTGGCTATGACAGCGTACAGCTCATCCTGTGAGCCGTCTTCCTCTGGCTGACCAATAATGGTCAGGTCTTCACCCATAACAGTGAGGTTGTCTTTTGAAATCTCGAGAGGACCGTTACATTCCCCTGTTGCTATGACCGTCGCTTTGTTGCCAGAGGATAGAGTGGCTAGATAGGCCTTCAGTGCATCTGCATTGTCAGAGCAGTCTATGGACATCTCTGTAACAGGTGCTTGAGAAGAGTTTTCAAGAGTAGCCAGGCGTCCATCCAGATACATAAAATTGTGGTTTACTTCACTCGCCTTTGCAGGAGTGCTGGCTTCAAAAACCTTAAGGCCAGGCTCCTGCTCTTCAGCGAATGCACTGTTGCAGGCAGTGGCCAGAGCCAGCAGCAAAAGTCCCTTATTAATTGTTTTCATGGTATTTCTCCCTATTAATCATTATTGCCAGTTGGCTTCATCCCAGTTGAAATTGTCCCAGTTTGCATCCGCTGCGGTCTGACACGCATCGCCTGTGCCATCACTGTCGGAATCCTCCTGGCCGGGGTTTGCTGTATCAGAACAGTTATCGGACTCATCCCCTACGCCGTCGTTATCTCTGTCTGAAGATTCATCTTCATCCAGAGGGAACCGGTCTTCATTGTCGTTGACGCCATCATCATCACTGTCTGCCTTCAATGGGTCAGTTCCCTGCCGACTTTCTTCTTCATCTGACAGGCCATCGTTATCGTCGTCAGTGTCGGCGTTGTTGCCGGTACCGTCATTGTCAGAATCAACAGTCTCAGTAGTATCAAGAGGGAAGGTGTCCTCCTTATCGTTTACACCATCGTCATCAGAGTCTGCTTTGAGAGGGTTGGTTTGCAGTTCGCCTTCTTCTGCGTCTGAAAGACCATCATTGTCGTCGTCGGTGTCGGCATTGTTGCCAGTGCCGTCTCCATCAGTATCTACAGATTCATCACTATTCAGCGGGAAGGCATCGATCTTGTCGTTCACACCGTCGTCATCGGAGTCAGATTTGAGCGGATTGGTCTGAAGTTCGCTCTCTTCAGCGTCAGTCAAGCCATCGTTGTCATCATCCGGGTCAGCATTGTTGCCGATACCATCAGCATCGGTATCAGTAGATTCTTCGTGATCCAGTGGGAATGCATCAAGCTTGTCGTTTACCTTATCCCCATCTGTGTCTGCCACAAATGGATCAGTTCCCACAGACTTTTCTTCAGCATCTGTCAGGCCGTCGTTATCATCGTCAGGATCTTGCTTGTTACCGATACCATCTTCGTCATTGTCCTTGTCATCGGGATTTACAAGGTCGACATCGTTGTTCTCATCAATGACAGGAGGTGTTTCGAAGTTTTGCTCTGCAATGTAGTCATTGACAACTTCCGCAAAACTGGTGACCTTGGTGCCTGTTGTTCCAGGAATGGTCAGGCTGTCCAGGTCAGGTTCAGTGAGTTCCCTAAGGTTATCCTCGAATACCTCTGAAATAACCTCATCACCCACTTTGCCATCCAAATTGCCATCAGTAAGATCCTTCGCCAGGGCATCAAGTACCTCATCCGTAGTCAGTTCCTCATCACCGGACTCGGTTACCACATTGTGCATCATGCTCAATGCTGCCTGTGAAGCCGTCCAGTACTGACTGATCTTCGCTGTCTCTTCCTCGCTGAGGCCTTCCCTGGTAGGGACAGGGGAATCCTTGAACAGGTCAATATCCGCTGACATTTCTACAGGGACTATCGCTATAACCCGGTTAACTGCCCGGGATACTTTCTGTTCAAACGACAGTGAGCCATTGTCATCGTCCAAGGCGCTGTTTGTTGCCAGCGACGTCAATGGAGTGGCGTGAATTTCTTCCTGATTCGGGTCCAGGATAAGAGTTGTGAGGTTTTTGAGAACAGGGGCTTCCCTGGTGTCGAAGTCGATTGACTGGTCATTGGCGGTTACCTCAACAAGGTAGGGCGGATCAGTCAGCAGATTTCTGTTGATGTCAGTGATCTGACCAAGATTATCGGTAACACCGGTATCGATACTGCCGCCTACTTTTTCCCCGCTCTGATCCAGCTTGTACACAGCGACATCAGCATTAGCGATTGGGCCGTCAAAGACCAGGCCTGAGAGTGGTTGAAACTCCGGTCCATTGTTTTGTACCTCACTGTCACCACCTCCGCCGCCACAGCCGGCAAGGGTTCCCATCATTACAGCCGCCAGGGCAGCTCTCCATGGTTTGATTTTCATGTCATCCTCCCTCCATTGACCTGATATACCTATGCGGAATATGATTACATCGTCGTACAGCAGCGTCATCTACCATCTGGTATAAATTGTCAGATTTATTTACCAGACAGTCAGCTTTGTCCCTGGCTCAGGTTCTGGCTGGTGACTTGCAGGTATTACAGGAATCTGACTGGTTGATTGTCAGCCAATGACTAATAAAAATTAGAGTTATCTTGTGAGTCCTAAAGAAGCAGAGATTATTCAGCTGGCTTTTGCTGCCATTGAAACGCCCGAGCACTGGCGTGACCTGCTGATAGCCATGGGTAAAGCCGCAGGTGCGTGCTGCGGTTATGTGGCTTCCATCGATCTACGAAACAAGGAGTTTATTGGGTTCATGCGCTATGGCTCCTGGGAGACGAACCAGGCCCGTGGTATCGACCAGGCGCTGCTCATAGAGTGTGGCTTGAAAGTTAATGGAAGAAAGGCAGGTCCAGGTAAACCGTCATTATTCACATTACTGGATCGGAAAGATGAGCTGCGGGAGCTGTTTAATTCCAGCAGTGCACTGAGTTGTGATCTGTTCACAGCACATGGAGAGGTACTGACAAAGGTGGTTCTCATGCGCTGTGGTGGAGAGCCCGCTTTTGATGAATCTGACTTAAGGCCGCTTAATGAATTATTGCCATATCTGTATCAGGCTCACCAGGTTGCTTTCGACCATCATAAAATACTGACAGAAAATTGGAACTACCAGACTCTTGCTGAATACGCCCATGAGGCCATCATCCTGTTGGATGAGAATCAGCGCGTGATTGTTAATAACAAATCTGCTGACAGGCTGTTAAAGGCATCCGGGCTGGCCACTGTTCAGCCCGGTGAAACATTCAAGTTCAGTCATATTGAGCAGCAGTCACTGTTGGTTGAGACTGTTCGTCATCTGCTCTCTGATGGTGGCCAGTGTATCAATGAGGACGGTTCTCATTTTTACCTTACCCGCAAAAATCAGAACTATCGCATTCTGGTCAAACCCTGGATTTCCAGAAAAATGACGCCTCTAAGGGAAGTTGAGTCGCCCGGGATTCAGCTGATCATTCAGCCCTGTGCAACCAGAATGGAATTTACACCTAATGACATTACCCAGTCATTTCCCTTGAGTGGGGCAGAATCGGATGTCTGCTGCCGGATTTGCAACGGCTATTCCACAGAAGATATTTCCCGGATGCGTAACACCAGCCTTGGAACGACAAGGCAGCAGGTAAAAGCCTGCCTGGCAAAAACAGAATCTGTTGACAAAACGGAGATGATTGGCAAGGTTTTGAGGGCGTTGCTGATAGCTTGAGTGATCGGGCCATACT
>JBPCXN010000225.1:0-12326 GCA_051008495.1 Endozoicomonas sp.
TTACGTTCCACTGAACATATCATATGCAGGCAACCGAAGTACCTGGTTACCTGGCTTGTCTGCAGGGCGCGTCAGCTGGTGAGGCCCTGCAGGGAAAATAGATTCTAGATGGTGTCAGGTTTGTAGAGCTGTATTTTACCGGTCAGCGGTCAGCGGTCTCAGGTCTCAGTTTCCGAAATCTTCTGCTGCCGCTCCGGCCGTGATACGCCGGATTTCATACTGTCCGGTGCAGGCTCATTTTTCAGCCCGAGCAGTTCCTCGGCAAATTCCAGCTGCTCCTGCAGACCCTGCGCTGCGGCTTTTTTCAGCTGCACGCTTGGGGTGTGCATCAGCTTGTTGGTCAGGGTTCTGGCAAACTGGGTGAGGACCTTCTCCGGCGTCATGCCACTGGACAGGGCCAGCATGGCTTTCTCCAGCTCGATGTCGCGCAGGGCTTCCGTCTGGCTGCGATAGCTTTTCAGAACGGACACGGCATCCAGCGAGCGCAGCCGGTTCATAAATTCAAAAGTGCCGGCCTCAATCAGCGTCTCAGCCTGTTTGGCGGCTTCCTGCCTTTGCTGCATGTTGTCCTCTATGACGTCATGCAGATCATCGACGGTGTAGAGAAATATATCCGACAGTTCTCCGACTTCCGGTTCAATATCTCTGGGAACAGCAATATCGACCATGAAGATGGGACGGTGTTTGCGCTTCTTCAGAGCTCTTTCGGCCGTGCCTTTGCCCAGCACCGGCACCTGGCTGGCGGTAGATGCTATCACAATATCGGCTTCCGGTAGCAGGTGAGGAATGTCCGAAAGCAGAGCGGCGGTGCCATCGAACTCTTCGGCCAGATGTTTGGCGCGACTCATGGTGCGGTTGGCGACGATGATTTTTTTCACGCCCTGCTGGTGCAGGTGTCGGGCCACCAGTTCTGTGGTTTCGCCGGCGCCAATCAGCAGGGCGGTGTTTTCAGAAAGGTCGGAAAAGATCTGCTTCGCCAGAGTCGTGGCGGCATAGGCGATGGATACAGGCTGGCGCCCTATGGCAGTGTGGGTTCTTACCTGCTTGGCCGTGGTGAAACTGTACTGGAACAGACGCGACAGGCTGGAACCTATGGTGCCCGCTTCCTGGGCAGTGGAGTAGGCGGACTTCAGCTGGCCGAGAATCTGTGGTTCACCCAGTACCATGGAGTCCAGGCCACAGGCAACGCGCATCATATGCCGGACGGCATTGTCGTCCCTGTGAATGTAACTGTGCTGGCTCAGTAACTGGTGATCAAGGCTGTGATAGCGGGTAAGCCATTCAAGCGCTTTCTGGTGATCATCGTTGTTGGCGCAGTAGAGCTCGGTGCGATTGCAGGTAGAGAGAATGGCAATTTCACGGGTTCTGATGAAAGCCCTGGCGTCATGAAGTGCTTCCGGCAGCTGGTCAGGAGCAAAGGCAACCTGTTCCCTGAGGTCGACAGGCGCTGTCTTGTGATTGATTCCGGCGGTAAGATACCCCATCAGACTCCCGCTGCTGTTATTAGTGACTGCTATTATTCATCCGTGGCCGAGGAGCCAGATCGCTATTCTCGGTCAGGCTCCCAGGTGTCTTCAAGCGTCAGGTGTTAACCTGTCATGCAGAGAGACGCCTGAGTGGCCGTATCGGTGTTGTTATCTTTTATCCAGGTGGGGGCAGTGATGAATGTATCTGGGTTGATCTTTCTCCTGCGCCACTCTGAACCGACCGGCTTTTCGGCCGATCAATTCTCCTATGGAACGCCTGTAACTGCAAACCCGGATGTAAGTCATGCAGCGGTGTGTCATCATTGTCATGACAGTACGGGCACGCCTGGGCTACCTGTGGAAATACAGTTCCAGGAGCATCTATGGCTGCGTTCAGGCAGTTTGAGAGACATTGAGTATTCCTGCACAGCTGCGCCTGGCGACTGCGCGTCCCGCCTGAATGCTCCTGAAGCTGCTGAGCGCGAAAACAAAACATCAACAGCCCCTACGGGTAAAGGCATACCATCCATGAAAAACCTCAAGGGTTTCTCTTTCTTGCTGGCGGCACTCCTACCGATGTCATGGTTGTTGTCAGGTTGTGCCCCATTGCAAAAACAGGCGGTTGAAGAGGAGGTGGTGGTCAAGGCTGAGAAGCCCGAACCCCCTGTACCGCTTGTTGAAGAGGAGTCCCTGGGTTCATTCGATCCTGATACGCTTTATGATCTGCTGGTGGCGGAATTGGGCGGGCAGCGCAAGCGTTATGACCTGGCCCTGGGTAATTATCTCAAGCAGGCGCACAAAACCAGGGATGCCGGTATCGCCAAACGCGCCTACCAGATCAGCCTGTTTCTTGGTGCCCGTCAGGCCTCTCTGGATGCCGCCCTGCTCTGGGCTGAACTTTCACCCGGGAATACTTCCGCGGTTCAGGCCAGTGCCGTGGAACTGATCCGTGCTGGCCAGCTGGAAGAAGCTGTTGAGCAGATGCGCAGGGTGCTTGCCCTGAAAGGCGAGGCCGGCTTTGATTTCCTGGCTTCCAGTGCGGCGGAACTGGGGGAAGAAGAGCGCAAGGCATTGCTGGATTCATTTGATGCCATTCTCAAGGATTACCCGGGCAATCGCTCGCTGATTCTCGGCAAGGCCATCCTCCTGCAGCAGGGTGGCAGGAATGAAGAGGCCCTGGCTCTCTGCAACAGCCTCCTGAAAGAGGATCCTGACTACGTCAAGGCACTGATTCTGAAAGGCCGTGCCCTGAACAAGCTGGGGCGTGGTGAAGAAGCCGAACAAATGCTGGCGGATGCTGTGGAACGCCATCCCGAGCGCTCGCGCCTGCGCCTGCTTTATGCCCGGGTTCTGGTTCACCAGGACAAGCTTGACAAGGCTCGCAAGCAATTTCAGGTTCTTCTGAAACAGTCTCCCCATGACGTGGAAATCATCCTCTCCCTGGCACTGATCGCCATGGAGAACCATATGGTCGATGAAGCCGAGCAGTACTTCGGCCAGCTCCTGTCACTGGGGCAGAGGAAAAACACTGCTTACTACTACCTGGGGCGTATCAGTGAAAATAAAAAAGATACACGACAGGCACAGAAATATTACCTTGAGGTGTCCCCCGGCAAGGAGTTTATGATGGCGAGGGTGGCCCTGACCCAGATGCTGGTCAAGCAGGGCAAGGTGAGCGAGGTAAGGGCATTACTGGCCGAAGCACGCAACCGTTATCCTGTTCATGCCGTGCAGCTCTACCTTCTGGAAACGGAAGTGCTGGTGGGCAGAAACGAGTTGAAAGAAGCTGCAGGCCTGTTTGACGATGCCGTCGTACGACACCCGGAGAGTGTTAACCTGCTCTATGGCCGGGCCATGGTACAGGAGAAGCTCGGCAGAATTGACGGGCTGGAAAAAGATCTGCGCCAGATCATCAAGATGCAGCCGGACAATGCCGCCGCACTGAATGCCCTGGGATATACCCTGGCGGATCAGACTGACCGCTTCAAGGAAGCCCTGGAACTGATTGAAAAAGCCTACAAACTGGACGACCAGGATCCGGCCATCATGGACAGCATGGGCTGGATAAACTTCAGGCTGGGTAACCTGGAAGAAGCCCTGAAATACCTGAAGATGGCCTACGACAAGTACCCGGATCATGAAGTGGCGGCACACCTGGGCGAAGTATTATGGGCTCTTGGGCGCAGGGATGAGGCTCGTGCGCTCTGGGCTGAAGCTCAGAAGCAGGCGCCAGAGAGCAAGGTGCTGAGAGAGACCCGTGAGCGCCTTGAAAAAATCGTGGTCAAAAAACAGACCGTTGAGAAACAGTCCGGCGACAAGGCTCTTGAGTCCGGGATTAAGTGAAGACTGTCAATGCAAAAGTTGTTACTGCCATCTGTTTTGTCTTTCCTGCTGTTGCTTGGAGGCTGTGCCTCCAGGCCCCCTGAACCCCAGCTGAATATGGAGCAGCGTCAGCTGCTCTGGGAATCCCATCGGCAGCAAATCATGAAGCTGGTTTCCTGGAGGCTGGAAGGGCGGCTGGGGCTGAGAGTTCCCGGCCAGTCCGGGGCCATGTCCGTAGACTGGCAGCAGAACCCGAATGATTACACCATTTACCTTGATGGTCCTCTTGGGCAGTCCCTGGCTAAAGTCCAGGGGCACAGTGGTAGCGTGATCGTCGAAGCTTCAGGTGAAAAATACACCGGTAACTCCCCCGAGCAGCTGCTCCGTCAGGTCACTGGCTGGGATCTTCCGGTCAGTCATCTGCGTTACTGGGTGCTTGGGTTGCCAGACCCGGGAGCGCCATTTGACCTGCTGCTGGATAATGCCGGCAACCCATCTGTCCTGAAGCAGAGTGGCTGGGTTATCGAATATCAGTTGTTTCGACCCCAGAACCAGTTGCCAGTGCCTGCCCGTATGAAAGCCCGTCAGGGCGATATCCAGATGACGCTGGTGACCAGAAACTGGCAACTGCTTTAACTCACAGGTCGAGTGCATTGAATTCATGTGTCAGTAGCGCTTAAATCTATCTCCATTCAATGGCTTTTATGGGTCACCCATTCATGACATCCGACCTGACTCTGCCGGCACCGGCCAAGCTCAACCTGTTTCTGCATATTACCGGTCGCAGACCTGATGGTTATCACTCTTTGCAGACGCTGTTCCAGTTTGTGGATTATGGCGATGAGCTGGTGTTTTCAGCTCATGACCGACTGGAGCTGGTCAGTGATATTCCCGGCCTGAAATCAGACGACAATTTGATTATGAAAGCGGCCCGGCTGCTGCAGGAAAAGACGGGCAGCAGTGCAGGTGTGCGTATCCAGCTGAACAAGCGGCTGCCCATGGGCGGAGGGCTGGGTGGCGGAAGCTCTGATGCGGCGACGACCCTGGTGGGACTGAACTATCTCTGGAACCTGAGGCTGAGCGAGGATGAGCTGGCTGAGCTTGGTTTGCAGCTGGGTGCAGATGTCCCGGTTTTTGTTCGTGGCCGTGCCGCCTTTGCCGAAGGCGTTGGTGAAATTCTTACGCCGGTAGAGCCTGAAGAGCACTGGTATCTGGTACTGGCGCCAGACTGCCATGTGAATACCGCAAAAATGTTCGCCCATGAGGAATTGACAAGAGATACTCCGGTCATTACAGTTTGCGCCGCGCTCGACACACTGCACGGCTCTGACACCACAACGCAGTGCCGGAACGACTTCGAACCTCTGGTTCGCGGGCTTTATCCTGAAGTTGATAAATGGCTGACGCTGTTGGATAATGCCGGCAATTCGAGCGCAGGGCAGGCTGCGATGAGTGGATCAGGTGCGTGCGTATTTGCACCGTATATTAGTCGTGAACAGGCGGAAGCGACTAAAACATTGATCGGCTCAGATGTGAACGGTTTTGTTGCCCGGGGCGTGAACAGATCTCCGCTGCAAGACAGATTGAGTCGACTCGCTCGCTATGCTGACAATGCACGAATTTGATCTCATTTCTACTGGGGTATCGCCAAGCGGTAAGGCATCAGGTTTTGATCCTGACATGCGGAGGTTCGAATCCTCCTACCCCAGCCATTATGCTTTTTCCCTTCTTTTCGATATCTTGATAGCTGGCTTTGCAGTGATCGCGTGCCATAGTGCTGAAACCTGCCATGCCGCCATGAAGAGCTTCATCCACCTACGTCCAAGACCAGAACAAGGTATTTATCCGTGTCGAAAATGATGGTGTTTGCCGGCAATTCCAACCCGGAGCTGGTGCACAAGGTTGTCAATCACCTGCATATTCCCCTGGGCAAGGCTTATGTTGGCCGCTTCAGTGACGGTGAGATCGCCGTTGAAATCCAGGAGAACGTGCGGGGCAGGGACGTATTCATTATTCAGTCCACCTGTGCGCCAACCAACGATAACCTGATGGAGCTGCTGGTCATGGCTGACGCCATGCGCCGTTCGTCTGCGGTCCGTATCACTGCCGTATTGCCTTACTTCGGTTATGCCCGCCAGGATCGCCGTCCGCGTTCCACCCGTGTGCCGATCAGCGCCAAGGTGGTGGCGGACATGATCGCCAGTGTCGGCGTTGACCGGGTTCTTACCGTTGACCTGCATGCTGACCAGATCCAGGGCTTTTTCGACATTCCGGTGGACAATATCTACGGCTCCCCGATCCTGCTGGACGACATGGAGCGTCAGGGGTACGAGAACATGATGGTTGTTTCTCCTGACCATGGTGGTGTGGTTCGTGCCCGTGCGGTGGCAAAGCGTCTGAACACTGACCTGGCCATCATCGACAAGCGTCGCCCCGAAGCGAACAAGTCCGAAGTCATGAACATCATTGGAGATGTGTCCGATCGTACCTGCATCCTGGTGGATGACATGGTGGATACTGCCGGTACTCTCTGTGCTGCCGCTTCCGCGCTGAAACAGCAGGGCGCTACCAAGGTTGTCGCCTATTGCACACATCCAATCCTGTCCGGTCGCGCCCTGGAAAATGTCGCGAACTCCGAGCTGGACGAGCTGGTTGTCACCAATACCATTCCGCTGAGCCCGGCTGCCCAGGCCCTTGGCCGTATCCGTCAGCTGGATATGTCTCCGCTGCTGGCCGAGTCCGTGCGCCGTATCAGTAATGCGGAATCCATCAGCGCCATGTTTCAGTAAGAAACCGGCTCGCTGAAGGACAAAAAGAAGGTGTAGCCATGGCTGCGCCTTTTTTGTATGAATGGCGCTTACTAGAGGCAGTATTTGCCGCGCTGCTTCCGGTTTTGTTTTGCAATCCGGCGGTTTGCCGGTATGATATGCGGCCTTTATAAAAGCCGTTATTGTACTCCGCCTGGTTCCGTTTGATAGGTTCAGTGGGTCGTAAAGTGGTCAGATGCAAGGCAGACTTGTTCAGGTGTACTATCTACATCAATCAAGTCTAACGCTGTCAGATGGCCACTTTACGGCCCACCCGGAGGGCTCGAGCCAGAGCGTTCATCTCTGCGTTGCAGCTGATTGAAATACGTAAAGTATTCCTGCACAGCTGCGCCTTGACCTGAACACTCTGGCTTGAGCTGAAGCCGATCAAACAGAACCAGTCGGAGTACGCACACTGTCTGGTCGCAAGACGGCGTGGAATGACGGTATTTCTCTGGAGAAAGAAAATGTCTGAAGCTATTACTCTGACCGCAGTAGTGCGCAAGGATGTAGGGAAAGGTGCGAGCCGCCGCCTGCGTCGTGAAGAACTGGTACCTGCCATCATTTACGGTGGTGAACAGGAGCCAGTTCAGGTGACTCTGGAAGGCAAGGCCATCCGTAAGGCTCTGGAATCCGAAGCTTTCTACTCCCAGATCCTGACTCTGGAAATTGACGGCGTCGCCCAACAGACCATCCTGAAGGACATCCAGCGTCATCCTGCCAAGGATTTCGCCATGCACATGGACTTCCTGCGTGTAGACGCTACTCACGCGATCACTACTCACATTCCTCTGCACTTCCTGAACGAAGAGGCTTGTGTCGGCGTTAAGGCGGGTGGAGCTATTACTCACGCTCGCGTAGAAGTAGAAGTGAAGTGCCTGCCTGCTGACCTGCCAGAGTTCATCGAAGTTGACATGGCTGACGTTGAGCTGGGTGGCCACATCCACCTGTCCGACCTGACCATTCCTGCCGGTGTTGAGCTGGTTGCCCTGATTCAGGGTGAAGGTCACGATCTGGACGTGGCAAGCGTACAGACTATCCGTGGCGCTAAAGAAGACGCGGAAGAAGAAGGCGAAGGCGAAGCTGAAGAGAGCGGCGAAGAGTAAAACTCTGTTATGGCGAAAGGAAACGCACAGCACCCTGTACAACTGGTTGTCGGACTCGGCAATCCGGGGGCGCAATACGATGACACTCGCCATAATGCCGGCTTCTGGTATGTGGAGCAGCTGGCTCGCGCCCATGGCGCAAGCCTTCAGCCGGAGAAGAAATTCTTCGGTCTGGCTGCCCGCATTACCATCGGCGGACAGGATGTCCGCCTGCTTAACCCCACGACGTTCATGAACCGCAGTGGACAGGCTGTTGGGGCTATCAGCACATTTTTCAAAATCCCCCCCCAATCCATTCTGATTGTCCATGACGAGCTGGACCTGCCTCCTGGTATCGGTCGACTTAAGCAGGGCGGTGGACACGGTGGCCATAACGGGCTGCGTGACATCATCTCATCGTTGGGCAATAACAAGGATTTCCTGCGTCTCAGGCTTGGCATCGGTCACCCCGGCAACAGCAGGGATGTGGTCAATTATGTTCTCAGCAAGCCTTCCGTAGCTGATCGGCAGAAGATCGATGCGGTCATAGACGAAGCTGTTCGAATCGCGCCTGAAGCCTTTAATGGCGCCAGACAGAAAGCTGTCCAGGAACTGCATACCTTCACGGGGTGACGGAATCTTCCGGTGCTTTATCTGTCGAATTGGACACATTTCCGCTAACAACCTCCATCAAGGTTTTTTCCAGCAGTTTCACTGAAGAAGGCGAGTTTTTCAGCAGATTGTCGATAAACAGGTTCCATTCGGGGGTGTCTGTTGCAGGTATTTTGCTCGATGGCAGGACTTCATAACAGATTTCTGTCTGAGTGGTCGATCGCTTCTGATTAAATTCCAGAGCCATGCTGGCGGTCTGGAAGAAAAATCTGCTATCCCAGCCCATTAAAACACCTTCCCCTATATAGATCATGGCGCACTGGATCAGCAGGGTGCTGGTGTTTCTGAACACTATGACCTGCCCGGCTTTCAATTCATCGTCTTCTATCGTCATAAGATTTATGGGGCTGGTTTTGAGGGGGATATACCCTTTGCCAGAGGAGTCGATCTGGTCGAAAGCGATGTAGCTGAAAATGGCAATACTCGACAGAGCCTTATCTGTGTGCGAATCGAACTGGCCTGTAACGGGGTTTTCTATTTTTCTGGCACCATGAGAGGGCAGTATTGTTGATGCGCCCTGTGTCAGCAAACGAACGATTCTGTTCGACTGTTCATCGGGAAGTGTCACATCCAGTGATTCGCCTCTGGTGAAAGTGAATCGAACCGGGGGCTTTCTGAATTTGGTGTGAACAATACTCAGGTCTGAAAAGTAGGAGTATTGTCTTGAGCCAGAGATAGAGAAAGCCAGGCTCTTCCTGACAGTGCCATCTCGCAGAGCAAGGAAGTAAGGAATAAAATCGTCAAATTTGATCAGCAGTGCCTGTGTCGGGCCGGAGATATAGACAGCCAGCAGCAGGCATCGAGCGAGCAAGTGAGGTTTCATGGCTGTCTCGTCAGGTCATTAGTGTTGCAGGTCTCGGGGCATTTTAAGCTCGGGTACAGGCCAGTATGCCTTGCCACTCCTGTTGTTCATCCGTTTTTTCAGGGCATGGTCAACAAGCCTGCACATCAGCTCTTCAAATGAGATACCCATGTGCCTTGCGCCATCCGGAAACAGGCTGGTAGGTGTCATGCCTGGCAGGTTGTTGAGTTCCGAAAAGATGGGCTCACCGGAGCTCGGAACAATAAAATCTGAACGACTGATATCCTGGCAACCCAGCAGGCGATGAGCCTGCTGGGCGATCTCCTGTACACGTTGGTATTGTTGCTCTGGTAGGGGGGCGGGAATGGTGTGATCACTCAGCCCGGGAGTGTAGCGGTGAACGTAGTCATACCAGGCGCCATCCGGTGTTGTGATCTCTATCACAGGCAGGACTTCGGTTTCGCCCAGATCCAGCACTCCGGCAGTGATTTCCCGGCCATGGATAAACTCTTCTATCAGTAACTGGCTGTCCAGCTGCAGACCCTGGGCCAGCTTTTCCCTGAGGTCTTCACAGCCGTATGCAAACTGGATGCCTATGCCTGAACCCTGGGCAAAGGGTTTGATAATGACCTTTTCCCCCAGCCGTTCAATGCATTCGGCTGCGGCTTTCCCAAGGTCTTCTTCCCGGTGGACAACTCTGTCCCTGGCCAGAGGAATACCGGCGCTCTGCAGAATTCTCTTGGTGACCACCTTGTTCAGGGCGCAGGCGCTGGCCAGGGTGCCTGAACCTACATAGGGGACGCCCATGATGTCCAGCAGTCCCTGCAATCGCCCATCCTCACCGAAAGGGCCGTGAGCCACAGGAAAGGCCGCATCAACTTTGTGACGGACCAGCTGTTCAGGAAGGCTGTCATCCAGTTCGAGGTGCAGTACCTTACCGTAATGTTTTTCCAGGGGAGCGCTTAATCTCTCGGCGGAAAGTCGGGATACATCGGCTTCGGGGGATGGGCCGCCGCTGATCACGGCAATGGTTTTACTCTTGTCGGGCATCAGGCAACCTGTCTTTATAATCGACTACGACCTGACAAGCCTAGTAGGCACTGATGTTTCTGACCAGTTGGCAGTTGGCTATATAGGCATAAGCGCTTTGGTCAGCTTTCAGGATGCTGAACCTTGCCAGAGCGACAGCTGAGCAGCTTCAGGCATTGAGGAAAAGCCTGCTTAAGCCAGAGGCGCTGGTATTTCAGGGTCAGGCTCAGCCAGCCCGCTTCATGATATTTCCGGGCGCTGGTAGCCAGCTTTGAATGGCAGGGTTGCAGTTGAATGCCGTGCTGCCTGGCTTTCCACACCCAGAGATGATCTTCGCCATAAGGTGCAGCCTCCGGATAACCACCCAGTTCCATGAACTGACTTTTACTGATGCACAGCCCCTGGTCGCCAAATGGTGCGCCAAACCAGTTGGAACGGATTCTTGCTCCCCATTCGTTGATGGTCAGCAATGGTGTCTGTTTGTCATGGAACCAGAGATCAAAATAATAGAGCCGCCCTGGTGACTCACTGATGACAGTCAACAGACTGTGGATATTTCGGTCAGATAGCAGTGAATCTGCATGGAGGAACCAGAGGTACTTCCCTGTCGCTTTCTTTGCTCCTGCATTCAGCTGGAAGGCCCTGCCTTTTTCCGAAGTGTCCCAGATCCAGTTCAGCTTTTGTAAAGAGGCAGGTAAATTGTCCAGATTTTCCGGTCGTTGCTCAGCAAAACATCCTATGAGGACAATCTCACTGCCTGCTGGCAGTAAACTGAAGTGCCCAAATAAGTCTGGCCAGGAAGGTTCTCCTGGGCCAAGGGGGACGATTACTGACAGTGTTTCCGGTATGAGCATATTTTGCTGCTTTATCAGCCTGTGGTTGTACTTCTGTAGAAAGTTTCGCCTGCTACAGACGAGACACACTGCGATCAAATCAGTTCTTTGGGCATAGAGTCAATAACCCATGGACAAAAGATATGACGCTGCTGCGACGGAAAATAGCATCACTAATGAGCTGGCAGCGCCTGTAGAGCGCCCACTGCCTGAAGAGTCGGGAATATATAGAGTTTCATTGTATGAAATCTCAAAAGGCCTTTCATTAGCCGGTGAGTACCTGGCTATACCGGGAGTTTGTGTGCCTGTGGTTGAGGCAGGTGTTTCAGTCACAACAGGGTGCGGGGTCTCAGGCTGACATGTTTCTCCACTTTGAAAATTCAGTCTGCCGTGAGTCGGACGGCCCAGGCAGGGGGGGCTGTTTATCTGTCCAAGCCACTGGTTGTTTTCATTGTGCAGGCCACTCATCGAGGAATCGTAGAACTTAACCGCATGCCGTATGCCGCCATTGAACTTGGTGTTATTGATGGCAGCCCATGCATATTTCAGCCTTATCGCTTCTACATTTAATTGGTCCGTTGCTGATATGGTGACTTCAGAAAGTGTGACGCCTCGGCGTCCGCCCTCAAAATCTATAGCGGCATACGGTGTGCTCGGAGGAGCTTTACGTCGCCATGGCTCTGTTTTGTTGCTGAGAATTATTTTAGAGTGGCTGATCGAGAAATGCTTTGGACTGATCAGATAAATGGCAGTACTGTCACGTTGTATTGTTTTATTTTTGTCGTAATAGCCATTAGTGTACCCTCCGTGATACTCGAGAGAGCCTGCAGATAACTCCAGATCTGAGTTGCCTATTTTGAGTTCAGAGCCAGGGAATACCTTTATAAGATGCTCTCTTAACCCGGTTCTATCAATCAGTTTCACATCATTCATCACCACTTTTACGGCTTTTGTTTCTGTTTCGCATTTCCAATACAAGGTGCCCAAATATCCGTCAAAATCGATGCAACCAACACCAATCAGTGCACTAAGCCCTAGCGTGCTGTTTTTGCCGACAATATCCAAATGTTGGAATTCAACATCGTTCCTCAGCCCAATAGCGTGACCTTTTCTGTCGATACCTTCTCTGTCGGTGTCAGAAGTAATGATGTTGAATTCTTTGAACTCAATAGTTGTTCGCACTGCAGAGTTTGTTCCGCTTTGCTCCCCCGAGCCTGAAG
Organism: Endozoicomonas sp.; assembly: GCA_051008495.1. Lineage (GTDB taxonomy): Bacteria > Pseudomonadota > Gammaproteobacteria > Pseudomonadales > Endozoicomonadaceae > Endozoicomonas_A. The sequence continues at coordinate 12,237 of JBPCXN010000225.1, forward strand.
ACTCAGTGACCGGAAGGCCAAACAGGTGTGCCTGGTCCGGGTTATCGTTAAGCCAGGAATGACCTCCGCAGATCACAGATGGTTTAAATA
>JBPCXN010000226.1:0-5081 GCA_051008495.1 Endozoicomonas sp.
CGTCCTCGCTTGCCCCTTGCAGCACTGAGAAAGTTTTGCTCAATCGACCGTACACACCAGTACGGCGCTCAATCGCAAAATTCCTCAGTGCCACAAGGTTCTGCGCGATCATCGCAGCAATTTATGAGATATCCGGGCTAAGCTCTTTCCAGAACAGCAAAAAGCCGCTTTATGCGGCTTTTTGCTTTCTAACTACTCTTCAATAAGTTCTGGTTCGCCATCAACTTCGTAAAAAATAATATAAGCCTGACTGTGACTGGCATCTTTAGCACTAGGATGCCCAGGTGTGATCTTGTGGTCGTTATGGTGATCCCAGCCTCCACCCGTCCTGAGCGCTGCTGTATAGTGCCCCCCGCCAAAAGAGCCGCCATGAAAGCACATGCTTTTTTGCTGCATCTTTACCTTATAGCGCTTCCCATCGACGGTATTTTTTATAGCCAGCTCCAGAAACTCATCGGAGTTTTGAAACAACCTGCCACCTTCCTCTGTCAGCTTTTTAGTCGAAAGTCCCCGAACCCCCTGCTGCTCTTTGAAGAGCTTCAACTGAACCCCAAGAGTCCTGAAATTTTCCAGGTTCGCTTCCAAAGAAAGCGATTTCTCGGTGTACGGCCACCTTGACTCCCCATCAAACACCCAGTCTGTTTTAACATTTCTTTGATAGCCGCAGGCAACAGCTTCTTCGAGCGTACAAGTTATTCTGTTTCCTTTCTCCAACTGCTCTATATCCAAAAAGCGGTTCACAGCATCTTGTATTGTTTTACCCTCCTCTACAGGTATCTGTACAGGCAGGATGCCAGTATGGTCACGCCCATCGCCCGCTTCGTTAACTGCCTGCCGCAAAGGTTTCCAGAATTTGACATCCAGCCCCATCTCACTCATATCTATGAATATCTGCCCAGAGATCACGACAGAACACTCCGAACGAGCATCAAGTCCAAGCACCGCAAGCAAGGGCTGGATAAACTCCTGGGCATCGCTCTGGGGGATATGCCCACCAGCCTTAAATATCTCCTTGAAAGCATGCCTGGTCACCTGGCTCTCACCGTACTGCCGACAGGCTTCAAACAAGTGCTTTAACTCTTCCCCGGCATGCAGGGAAATTTCGACATGGCCATGATAAGCATCCAGTAACCCCAGAAAGGCAACCCTCACCCGTTCCCGATTCTCATCATCAAAACGCTTCATCCTTAAATGATCAAAGTAAGATTCCGGATAAGCCCCGAAAACCGCTTTCAGTGAGCTGTTCGCAAAACAAGTAGAACCCAGGTTGGCAAACCCAAGAGGTTTTGGTTCAGCGGCTTGAACAACGGGCTCAGTTTGAACTTTTGCTGCCACAGGTTTAGCAGCTTCCACTGGCACGGTAGTCAATGTTGGACGTTTAGAAGCCAGAACATCAGGCAGCGGCTTTGGATAAAAACCTGGCTCACCACCGACCAGCAACTCTTCAGCCAGCTCAAAGTATTCTTTCACCATGCCAGTGCGCCATTTGACTGTATGCGACTCATTGCAGGCCGCCACCGAGCTATAACCAAGATACCTGGCGTCATTAACATTGGTGACTTTGGGCGGCACCTCCTGCAAAGGGTCGTCCTGCAGACAGCCTTCACGGTATAGCGGCTCAAAATGCACGGGACTGAATTTTACGCCGGGCACCAGCCCCTGGAGCTTCTCCAGTTTTTTTAAATGGCTGTAGGCCGTGACCATTTCACTGTAATTCCTCCTGACATGATCAGGAATGCCGGAAAAAGCCGTTTTAAATTCATCCCAGCCAGAAATCAGCGGTCTTCCCCAGGTATCGCTTGCGGCAGAAAGCTGGCGATAAAGCCCGGTGACCACGCGCTGCGACTCCGTCCCATCTGTCTGATCATCCGTCAGCAAGTCAGAATCAAGAACAGGATGAGGCACATCACTGGCCCCCAGCCAGGCATCATTGTCATCATCCCCTACATCTGCAGCCGACAATGGAGTTATCTGATCAAGAGACTCAGGCGCCTCTTCCACCGGCTGTTCAAGAGGCTGCTGCCTGATTGGGGCTTCTGGTACAGACTTCGAAGGTCTGCCACCGGTAAAATCAACCAGAGGTATTTCCACTCTCCTTCTGTTTGGCCTGTCATCCTGTACCATTGGACTGTCAAAACCTTCGGCCAGTCTGGCGTTACGCCTTCTCAATGACTCCCGCCTTTTCTTCGAAAGCCTTTTTTTCCTCCTCTGGCCGCTCCTGAGGCCATCGGTTACCTGGCCATCATGGGGTTCCTGCCTGCGATCCTTTCTGGCCTTTTTGCTGATGTTATCCCTGAGATCCCGGAGCCGTTCCTCTCCCTCAGAAAGCTCTTCCAGTTCCGTGGTATCAACCATCCTGCCGGTTTTCTCAACCAGACGAACTGACAACATCTGCCGGATGGAGAGCTGGGGTTCGACCCTGGTAATCAGAAACTCATCCAGCGCTTTCTCTTCTGTCTTCCTATAGCTGGCGTTAAACATCAGGAAGTTCACCACCCCAAAGCCCAGCGCTACCCCGGCCCCCAGCAGCACAAATGGCAAAGGGGCGATACCGATACCAGCCAATAGCGCACCGCACCCGCCGGCAGCAGTCTGTAAAATCCCCAAAGAAGCCACCTTAAAGGTTCTTCCGGCAGTCCAGATGCCTTCATCACTGACCCTGTACTCAGCTTCACTCATTAATCTCCGCAGCTCTTCTGCAGGCAGAGTCAGACTCTCCAGCTGCTCATCCGAAAAACTGTCGAGCCTTTCGGTCACCACCTTAATTTCAGCCCGGGTCAGTTTTTTAAAATCGAGTTTGTCCTGCCCCAGCAACCTTTCCAGGGTAGCTCCAGGGGACTCAGGTGGTGTTGACTGGGGGTTGGATCGAAACCATCCAGCTCCAATCATGCAAACCTCCGTATTTGCATCGACTTAACAGGGGTTGGCTCTGGTTATCGGCATGAAGAGGGTATTAGAAAAGCAAAAGGCAGCCATGAGGCTGCCTTTTGTGTCACAGATGACAGGAAGAGTCAGCGAATTTCCAGCGTCTGCTCTTCGATTTTCTGTTTCCAGATCTGTGGCCCGGTCAGGTGCACGGAGTCACCGGTGTGGTCAACGGCCACGGTAACCGGCATGTCCTTGACCTCGAACTCATAGACCGCTTCCATGCCCAGTTCCGGGAAGGCCAGCACCTCGGCCTTCTTAACCGCCTGGGAAACCAGGTAAGCGGCGCCACCAACAGCAATCAGGTAAACAGACTCATTATCCCTGATGGCTTCAATGGCTTCAGCGCCACGCTCTGCCTTGCCAATCATGCCGGCAAGACCGGTTTCTTCCAGCAGGGTGCGGGTGAATTTGTCCATTCGGGTGGAAGTGGTCGGGCCAGCAGGGCCCACAACTTCATCCCGGACCGGATCAACAGGCCCGACGTAATAAATAAACCGGCCCTTGAGATCCACAGGCAGCTCTTCACCCCGGGACAGCATGTCGATCATGCGTTTGTGGGCAGCATCCCGGCCGGTGAGAATTTTACCGGACAACAGCACCGTATCACCGGGCTTCCAGCTCTTGATATCTTCCTTGGAGATACTGTCCACATTGACCTTGCGGACCCCTTCACCCATTTCAAAACTGATTTCCGGATAGTCTTCCAGGCTCGGTGGCCGCTGGAACACCGGACCACTGCCGTCCAGCACGAAGTGGGCATGACGGGTGGCCGCACAGTTCGGAATCATTGCCACAGGCAGTGACGCCGCATGAGTTGGGTAATCCTTGATCTTGATATCCAGAACCGTGGTCAGACCACCCAGACCCTGTGCACCGATTCCAAGACTGTTGACGGCCTCGAAAATCTCCAGTCGCAGCTCTTCTACCCGGTTGACAGGCCCTCTTTCACGCAGTTCGTGAATATCAACGGGATCCATCAGGGATTCCTTGGCCAGCAGCATGGCTTTTTCAGCCGTACCACCAATACCTATGCCCAGCATGCCAGGTGGACACCAGCCGGCGCCCATGGTCGGCACAGTTTTCTTGACCCATTCAACAATGCTGTCAGAAGGATTGAGCATGGCCAGCTTGGACTTGTTCTCAGAACCACCGCCCTTGGCAGCCACCTGGATATCCACCTTGTCACCGGGCACCAGGCTCATGTGAATCACCGCCGGAGTATTATCTTTGGTATTCCTGCGGGCACCAGCCGGATCTTCCAGAACCGAAGCACGCAGAACGTTATCCGGATGGGTGTAGGCACGACGCACCCCTTCATTGATGAGGTCTTCGAGAGGCTGTTTGGTGTCAAAGCGAACCTCCATACCGACTTTCACGAAAATCGTCACTATGCCGGTGTCCTGGCAGATAGGCCGCTTGCCCATGGCGCACATTCTGGAATTGATCAGAATCTGCGCCATGGCGTCTTTGGCAGCCTTGGAAGGTTCTTTCTTCCAGGCTTCATGCACGGCCTGGATAAAATCGACGGGATGATAGCAGGAGATGAATTGCAGGGCGTCCGCAACACTCTCGATCAGGTCCTCTTCACGAATCAAAGTCATTTACTTTCCCCAACTCCCAATGATCAATGTCAAAAAAATCTCAAAACCATGTTGAGGGCATTGTCCCCCATGCCCCGCATAGTTTTTTGCAGCAACAGCGGTAAAATTTTTATCTGCCTGTAGCTGTCGCCCTGCTCGCTTGCGGCGAATAAACGCAGCAAACCCACGCCGGAATAACTGTTTTGACAGCCCGGAACGCACAAAATCCGTACAATCCAGCATTGCAGATGGGCAGTATACCAATCCATCACCTCTAAAACATTGACAAACAACAAGAAGCCTTTCGCATTCATGCAGCGGCAGCGTAAAATCCGTAATCAAGACGTCAGACGGCGAATTACAGGAGAGATCCCCCCAGGTGCCAGTCATTACGCTGAACGGCCGGAGTTATCCGGTAGAAAAAGAAAAGGTTCTGCTGGATTCACTACTGGAAAACCGTGTCAAGATTCCCTATTCCTGCCGGTCCGGACTCTGCCATGCCTGTATGCTGAAGGCGGATTCGGGTTCACCACCGGTTTCCAGCCAGAAGAACCTGCCTCGTGACAAGGCAAA
>JBPCXN010000227.1:0-41856 GCA_051008495.1 Endozoicomonas sp.
TCATAAACTGCCCCGGCTATCGCGCAGAACCTTGTCGTCTCAGGGAATTTGGTGAGGGAGTGCCGTACCGGGGAGTACGGTCGACCGAGCCAAACTTTCCTGAGGCGGGAAGGGGCCAGCGAGAGTCGGGAGCATGTTTATGAAATATCCGGGTTAGCATAGCTGCCTGGTTACCTGGCCCTGGTAATTACCTGGCCTGGACAGATATCAATAGACCAGCTGATCACAAAACGTTTCCCTGACTGACAGACTCGATTCTGTCTTTGCCGGGGCCGTGGAAGCGGCCCTTTGCCCTTCCTAAGTGGATAAACTGACCTGCTCGCCTAACCTGTCTGAATCACTGCTGAGTACAACGGGCTGACAATGACAGGTTCTCTGGTGCTTTCCCTGACCCGCCGCCTTTTGCCATTGAAAGGGTTCGTTTCTTTGCTGCTTCTTTATACCACCCCCCCTGTATTGTCAGATGTACTGGTTATGGATTACCAGGTTTATCTGATCCACCAGGATGACTCTTTCAGTGATCTCGTCGCCAACCCTGACTCCTTCGGCAGCTTTCATACCGGCTGCACACGCATCACTCTGGATATGGACGGTTCATTAAGGCAGGCTTCTCTGCGTGCTACGAAGTCCAGACAGAGCGAAGCCAGGCCGAACGCCTCATCAGTTCCACAGGAAGTGGAATCCGCCAGCGCTCTGAAAAGTCTGGTAAACACATTTTTCACCCAGTTGTCATACCTGACCACACCAAGCCCTGCCCCGCCCGACCAAGCCACCATTGACAAGTTTGATGCCCGATCACATGGCTACGAGGACTTATCCGATGCCCCCAAACACCACCCGGTTCCGAAAATAGAAAGTCTTGACTGGCTCTCGACGCTTTATTCGTTTTTCCTCAATGCCCCGGACAGTGCCAGGTGGCGTCAAGAGGAATCAGAAGTATTCCTGGACGAAAACTGGCAGCTCATCGACAAGTCCATCACCGTGTTCAAGGGCAAAAGGCTGGTACGCCGATCTTACATCCCCCATAAAGACCGACAGGACCAGACACAGAGTAGCGGCACTCCCAATTTTCACTTCGGCTGGAATCCACTTGCCGACATTACGGAAGTGGGGGACGGGTGTAACGCTGATGCTCTTGGCGCCAGGCTGACCGGATATACCTATTATTTGTCTGTTGGGACAAGGAGAAAAGAGGTGCTTCCCATCTACGGACTGCCTCGCCTCTATCAATTCACTGCTTCAGAAGAGCCCGCGAAGCATTTCCTGGGCTGGTTCCCGGAGCTGCTCCCGGCGCTGACATCAAGCGCTTCCTCCTATGACCTCTCCACAGTGGATCCATCGCATAGCCAGAACCTTCCTGAACTGTTCAGAGGAAGCAGTACCCCTTTCTCCAGAGAAAGCAGGCTGAGTCAAAGCAACGGTAACGAGTACTTCTACATGTACTCCAGAACAGATACTAATTGGGCAGTGCTGGTATGGCAGGTGGGCAGTCACCGTCTGGTTATGATACAGACGGAAAAGCGAATGCAATCAGAACTGCAGCCTCAGGTGTCCCCTCCCTGTCTGCTCAGTGAAGATGATCTGGCAGACGATGACACGCCGAAACCGGGTATAATGAAACGGCAATAACTTTTTTCTGCATGCTGTCGCTCACTCCTAGGTCAGCAACCGCCTTTTATTCACTATTTGGAATTACCCAGTGTCCAGACCCTCTCTCCCCGAAGACCTGCAACTGATCATGTACGACCTGGACGGCACCCTGGTGGAAAGCGTGCCGGACCTGGCTATAGCCATAGACAACATGCTGGAAGACCTCAATCTGCCCAAAGCCGGTGAAGGCAAAGTACGACTGTGGGTAGGTAATGGTATTCCTTCCCTGGTTCGCCGGGCGCTGGCAGATGACATGCAGGGTGACCTTCCCGGTATTGTTGACCAGGAGACCTTTGACCGGGCCTATGATCGTTTCCGCTATCACTACAGTAACGAAGTGGGCCTGCACAGCAGCCTCTATCCCGGCGTACTGGAGTTCCTGGAAGAAATGGCCGGGAAGGGAATAAAACAGACCGTGGTGACCAACAAGTCAGAGCTGTTCACGGAAAAGCTGCTGAAAATGATGAACATTGATCATTTCTTCCAACTCAGCCTGGGCGGTGACAGTCTGGCAGAAAAGAAGCCTCACCCCATGCCACTGCTGCACGCCATGAGACACTTTGGCGTCAGCAAAAGCCAGTCACTGATGATCGGCGATTCCAGCAATGACATTAAAGCCGCCCGGGCGGCTGAAGTGATGGTCGTTGGTCTGCCCTACGGCTATAACCATGGCGAGCCCATTGAATCCGCCAACCCTGATCTGGTGGTGCCGGACCTGTCACACCTGATGTAATTAAAGGGGATTCGCTTTTCGCTTTCCGCCAACCGCAGAGAGTCAAGCTTCGGGAAGCGGGAAGCGAATATTCTGATATTCTCAACAGTACCGTTTCCCTAGGGCAGCCATGTATGACCTCGGTCTATCCCTATACAAATTCGGCCATTTGCAATACTGCCTGCAGTCATATAACCTTCCGGTTTCATAATGAAAACCTTGCCCGGAATCCTGTCTCCGGGTCATTGTGGAGCCAGCAGTGAGACACTGTTACAGTAAGCAACACATTCCAACCAGGAAGCCAGATACCTGCGGCACAGTCAGTAGCATGCGCGCCTGCCTGCCTTCATCTCTCACCACTTCCTCCTTCTCCACTTCCTGGCGCTGGCCCTGGGCCTAATTCATTTTTTCAAGCTTTGCCCTGAGCCAACACGATCCAGTGCGCAGTAAACGCACCCTTTTTACAATCAGCCAGATCAAGAGAACATTATGACGCCTGAAGCATTTGCGCGTCTGGCCCGCGAAGGATACAACCGTATACCCGTAACCCGGGAAATCCTGGCGGACCTGGACACCCCGTTGACCACCTATTTGAAATTGGCCAATGGCCGTTATTCCTATCTGCTCGAATCTGTGGAAGGCGGCGAGAAGTGGGGCCGTTACTCCATGATCGGCCTGCCCTGTCGGACACTGCTGCGGGTCACCACCAACGCTGGTGAAACAAAAGTCACACTGGAAAGCGATGGGCAGATCACTGAAGAACATCGAACAGATGATCCTCTGACCTTTATCAAGGAATTTCAGAAGCGCTACCGGGTTCCGGAACTGCCCGACTTGCCACGTTTCACGGGCGGACTGGTAGGCTATTTTGCTTATGACACTGTCCGCTACATCGAACCTCGCCTTCACGACAGCGTTCCCAAAGATGAACTGGGCACACCAGACATCCTATTGATGGTGTCCGATGAGCTGGTAGTGTTTGACAACCTCAGTGGCAAGCTGATCCTGGTCACCCATGCCGATCCTGACGAGCCTTCGGCCCTGGACAAGGCCCAATACCGGCTGGATATTTTGGTTCGCCGCCTGCAAAGCAGCAACGTGCTGCCTCCGGTTCAGGCTTCCCTGAACCCGGTGACGGAAGATGACTTCAAATCCGGAATGGGCCGTGAAGGTTATGAAGCTGCCGTAGAGACTATCAAAGAGTACACTCTGGCAGGTGACGTCATGCAGGTTGTACCTTCCCAGAGAATGACCGTCCCTTTTGACAGCTCACCACTGAATCTCTACCGGGCCCTGCGCAGTACCAACCCGTCGCCATATATGTACTACCTGGACCTGGGCGATTTTCATGTAGTCGGCTCTTCACCTGAAATCCTGGCCCGCCTGGAAGACGGTGAAGTTACCGTCAGGCCGATCGCCGGAACACGCAAGCGTGGCACAACAGAAGAACGCGACCGGGAGCTGGAACAGGAGCTGCTCAATGACCCGAAAGAGCTGGCAGAACACCTGATGCTGATCGACCTGGGCCGAAACGATGTGGGTCGCATTGCCCAGACAGGAACGGTCAGCCTGACCGACAAAATGACCATAGAGCGTTACTCCCACGTCATGCATATCGTTTCCAATGTCACCGGTCAGTTGAAAGAGGGAATGGATGCCATAGATGTTTTGAAAGCAACCCTGCCAGCGGGCACCCTGAGTGGCGCTCCCAAGGTTCGGGCCATGGAAATCATTGACGAACTGGAACCGGTGAAACGGGGTGTGTATGGCGGTGCTGTTGGCTACCTGGCCTGGAGTGGCAACATGGACACCGCCATCGCCATCCGCACAGCTGTGATCAAAGACGGCAAGCTCTACATTCAGGCGGGTGGCGGCATAGTCGCTGATTCCATTCCGGAACTGGAATGGAAGGAGACCATGAATAAGGGCAGAGCCATGTTCAGAGCCGTCGCCCTGGCCCAGACAGGTTTAACCAACATCAGCAAATCTGAAGAGAACTAAAGGAGTTAATATCAATGCTGTTAATGATCGACAATTATGACTCCTTTACCTGGAATCTGGTGCAGTACTTCGGCGAGCTGGGCGCGAAGGTCCAAGTGCATCGCAATGACAAAATCGCCCTGGACGACATTGAGGAACTGAACCCTGAACGCATTGTGGTCTCGCCTGGCCCGTGCACGCCTGATGAAGCCGGTATCTCAATGAACGTCATCCGACGCTTTTCAGGAGAGGTACCGATCCTTGGTGTCTGCCTGGGACACCAGAGCATTGGCCAGGTCTACGGTGGTAAGATTATTCGCGCCCGTCAGGTGATGCACGGCAAGGTGTCGCCCATCCATCATGAAAATCAGGGTGTCTTTGCCGGTCTGCCCAACCCGGTGACCACCACCCGCTATCACTCTCTGGTGATAGACAAAGACAGCCTGCCGGACTGCCTGGAGGTCACCGCCTGGACCCGTTTCGAAGACGGCAGTGAAGACGAAATCATGGGCGTGCGCCACAAGACCCTGCCGGTCGAAGGCGTACAGTTCCACCCGGAATCCATAATGACGGAAAAGGGTCACGACCTGCTGGCCAACTTCCTGAAGGTCTGAGCGTTTTTATAAGGAGATAGACCATGAACATAAAAGAAGCCATTGGTCGTGCGGTTCAACACCTTGATCTGAGCCGGGACGAAATGATCGATGTGATGGAGGACATCATGACCGGCCAGTGCACTCCGGCACAGGTGGGTGCATTCCTGACCGCCATGCGCATGAAAAGTGAGAGCATTGAGGAAATTGCCGGCGCCGCCACGGTCATGCGCGAGATGGCCACGCAGGTACACGTCACTGCTGACCATCTGGTGGACATTGTTGGCACTGGTGGCGATGAAGCTCACTTGTTCAATGTATCTACTGCCTCATCTTTCGTCGCGGCAGCGGCCGGAGCTTCCGTAGCCAAACACGGCAATCGCGGTGTTTCCAGTTCCAGTGGCAGTGCTGACCTGCTGGAACAGGCCGGCGTCAACCTGAACATCTCTCCCGCTCAGGTAGCGAGATGCGCCGAAGAGGTGGGTGTGGGCTTTATGTTTGCCCCGGCACACCATTCAGCCATGAAGAATGTCGTGGGGGTTCGCCGGGAGCTGGGTTTCAGAACCTTTTTCAACATCCTGGGCCCAATGTCCAATCCGGCGCAGGTGGAAAGTCTGGTCATCGGTGTTTTCACCCGTGAGCTCTGCCGTCCGATGGCGGAGGTATTGAAAGAACTTGGCAACCGGCACGTCATGGTTGTCCACTCTGTTGACGGTCTGGATGAAATCAGTATCGCCAGCGAAACCCATGTGGCCGAACTGAAGAACGGCCAGGTCAGCGAATACAGCATCAAGCCGGAAGACTTCCAGATTGATTCCCAGAGCCTGATTGGCCTGGACGTGGAAAATTCAGAGCAGTCACTGACCCTGATCCGCGACGCACTGGGTAAAAGGGAAGGAAAGTACGCCGATAAGGCCGCTGACATGATCGCTCTGAATGCCGGAGCCGCCATCTATGTCTCTGGTATTGCGGACAGCCTGAACCAGGGGGTCGCCATGGCCCAGGACGCAGTTGCCAGCGGTCTGGCTCTGGAGAAAATGCGGGAGCTGGCCAGCTTCAGCCAGGTTTTTGCCCAGGAATAAGATGATGTCAACACCTACCATCCTGAACAAAATTGTCCTGCGCAAACAGGAAGAAATCGCTGAACGTCAGCGTTCGCTCAGCTTTAACGAAGCCGTCGCTCGCTCCAGGGATTTAGCGCCTGCGAGAGGCTTTGCTGCACGTCTGAAGCAACAGTCCGCTGCAGGCAAGGCCGCCATCATCGCCGAGATCAAGAAAGCCTCACCCAGCAAGGGTGTGATCCGGGAAGATTTCCAGCCGGCAGCCATTGCCGGAAGCTACGAGAAAGCCGGCGCCAGCTGCCTGTCCGTTCTGACCGACAAGGATTTCTTCCAGGGTGCAGAGGCCTACCTGCAGCAGGCGCGCAATGCCTGCTCACTGCCGGTCTTACGCAAGGATTTCATGATTGATCCCTGGCAGATTCACGAATCTCGAATCACCGGCGCTGACTGTATTCTTCTGATTGTTTCCTGCCTGTCCGACGGTCAGCTTCAGGATCTTTCCAGGCTTGCCCTCGAACTGGGCATGGATGTTCTGGTGGAAGTTCATGATGCGGACGAACTGCAGCGAGCTCTGCCGCTTGAGGGAACATTGCTGGGCATAAACAACCGCAACCTGCACACCTTTGAAGTCAGCCTGGAAAACACCTTCTCGCTGCTGCCGATGATCCCAGAAGATCGCGGCGTCATCACGGAAAGCGGCATCCATAGGTCAGATGACGTTGAAGTCATGATTGCGAAGGGCGTGCACAGTTTCCTTGTTGGTGAAGCCTTTATGCGCCAGGATGATCCTGGTCAGGGTTTGCAAAATCTTTTTGGCAAACACCTGTAGCATCTGTAGGTCGGATTAGGGCTTTTGCCCGTAATCCGACAAACCCAATGTAGTTACTATCCAACCTCACGTCGGATTACGAATCTACGATTCTAATCCGACCTACTCGATCACCCCGCAGGCTATTCTGGCGCCACCACCACCCATGGGCGGGTTATCGGTATAGTTATCCCCTCCGGCATGAATCATCAGGGAGCGTCCTTTTAAATCAGACATTTTCAGTCTCTTTGCCACTACCGGTGTTGTAGCAAAACCCTTCTCATCGACTACCAGTACAGGCAGGTCGCCGAGATGACCACGCCCCTCGGGTCCTTCATGGCGTCCGGTATGTTCAGGGTCATAATGTCCCCCCGCCGCCATGGCTGGAATTTTCACGCCCTCCTTCTCGCCAGACTCACAACTGGCGTATTCATGCAAATGAAAGCCATGCTCCCCCGGTGGCAGATCCCGCAGGTCAGGTGAGAACTGAACACCTCCGGACGTTTTACCAATCGTTACCGTACCAATGCTTTCACCAACACCAATAGGGGAAACGCGGTTGATCGTAACGCTGAGGTCGTTATTTGCTGTACAGCCTGACAAGACAGCCAGGGTCACTACCAGTCCGAAAGCGCCGTTCATGGTTTATCTCCGGGAAATCAACAAGAATTCAAGTCATTCACGCCTGCTGCACCTGCCAGGAAACCGGAAAGCGCCAGTCCTGAAGTGAGTGTTGTACCCTGCAATATAGCCATGTTTTCCAGAAGGCATGAAGGAGAAACAGCAACACCCGACACAAAAGACGACCAACCGTCCGAAAACCTGATTTGCGATAACGAGCTTCATTAGCCGGAAAAGTTGGTATTTGTCAGCCTTACTCGACTCAACTAACTATTACTTAAGCCGGATTTAGCCTTGTGAGGAGTACCTTGATGACGTCGTTTATGAGAAGCCCATTGACAATCTGCCTGGGCATTAGCGCTTTTCTATCACTGGCCTGCAGCCCAGATGTTCTTGCAGACACCATACAAAGGAAACTGACCATTAAAGCTGGGGGGAAGAGTTACGAAGTTACCCACGTTGTTAATGAAAACGCACATGATGATGGAACAATTCACCAAGTAATATACTTACTAGACATTGCGCAGATGCCTTTCGCCAATTTATTTCATCAAGTCACTCAGACACTGAGTCCACCCGGAGAAGGAGAATCAGACTGGCAGATAACTATCAACAATGATCAGACTTTTACTGTCTCTGGTCTTTTAACAGCAATGACATCAGAGTCCCCTGGCGTCAGTGACACACAAAATCATCTGATGGGTGTCCACCCGGCCTTGATACCCACCAGCTTTCCCTTGAATGCCGTTTCCGATAATCTATTTTTCATTCAGGTCGGAGGCCCCCAGCTTATGCAAGCAACAATTGTCGATGGCCAACTGCAAACGCTCTCCGGCCCCCTGCCCGGCCAGACCGACACCACCTTTACACTTGGTGCAGCGTTCGAGGAATCGCCACTACCACCCCAAGGTGGAGGTCAGGTGCCTGAAGAAACTCCCGAAGAAACTAAAGACAGTGAGAAGCAAGAGCCTCTAGGATCTGGAGAGGAAGGGGTAGTGCCCCCCCCTGCAACCGATACACCTCGAGATTTGGAACCAACAGCGGAAGAGGGGCTTCCTCAGAGAGCCCTCACCAGTGATCAGAAGGGAGCGACAAAGGATGGCCCTCAGGCAAATGACGAACAGCAACAGTTACCAGATTACGAAGATGATGACGATGATCTCAAATCCCTTGCCGCTCTTCCTCAGCAGCAACTAACTCCAGAGCCATCTGAAGAGAACGAAGAAGGCTCCCCACAACCAGCAGACGCTCCTGACAAGGAAGAGCCAAGTGAGGAAGCCTCCCCCGCCCAACAGAATCCCACCGATCCTCAGACAGGGGCAACAGAGGACCGGCCTCTGGCCAATGGCCGACCTCCACAGCATTTAACAGGGGGTGATGACGAAAAGGAGGCAGGGGAAATTCTCGAGAACCTTGACGGTCACCTGAATCAACATGGCGGTGACTCTTTCGAGGAAGCGGATGAAGCGGGAGAAGAGCAAGATGGCGATAAAGCTGATGATGAGGCGGGAGATCAGCAAGCCATAGTCGCTCCGCCTCAGCAGCCAGCCGCTCCAAATGACAAAGACTCTGATAAGGAAGAAAGCGGCGAGGGTGAAAAATCTGGCAGCACCGGCGCAAATTCTGAAATTGAAGTAGTGGAAGAACTTCAACCAGAGCAAGACCCTGAAGCACTTCAAGAACCTGTAGTGGTAGGCGACGGCAACCACATAACTGGCCATCCTATGCCTGTCCTACTCGGAGAGATGGTACCTTTACCAGATGGTGCTCACAATGGACAAGGGCTAGGCCAGCAAGATACAGAAACAGGGGAAGGTATTTTGAAGGGAGGGGCAGACAATTGAACCTTCGGTCAGTACCTCACGGGAGGTGCTGCCAACACAATAAGGCCTCTTGACTAGTACCTGGATTCAATGAGTTTGACGTGTTCAGGTCAAATCCATTGAATCCATGTACTAGTGTACTGCGGCGACCTGTTTGGTGCATATAATCTGAGAGACGAGAAACCACCTGTAGCAAGAGATATAGAAGTTTCAGCCTCATACATACCATCGCAAATGGTTCATTTAGGGTAGTGGCATTCTGGAATTTACCATCCTTCCGTCATTCCCGCGAAGGCGGGAATCTACCACGAACAGTGGATCCCCGCCTTCGCGAGGATGACGATGGGATATTCCTGAATGTTGGTTCCCTTACTCCGATCTTATGAACCGTTAATTGCATCGCACTACACTAGGGTAAGGGAAGAATACTCCTGCTCAGCGTACCATCACCCAGCAACACCGGGGCACAGGCCGCTTCATAGCCGTGATCCGGGTTCATCCAGTAATTGGGATAAAGCCAGAAATAAAGCTCATCCAGGTAATCCATGATCATCAGGCCAGAGAGCATAGAACTGGTTATTACTTTTGCGTAGTAGATGGGATAAACAATTTTGTCCAAAGTATCGACGGGGCTGAATGCCGGTAGCCCCTTCATAAAGCGAGAATAGTGTGAAGCTCCTATCAATATCCAGAATGCCAAGGTTGTAGTATGAAGGAACTTGTTTTTCATTACCGGCATATAAAGAATGCTTTCTTTCTTGATACGTTGAAGAGCGCTTTCTCTTAAACCATCCAGCTGTTCTGACAATTGCTGTTGAAACCACTGCCCGACAGTCATTGCAGCCTCTGAAGAACCCGAACTGCCTGGCTCTGGAAGATAGCCGGTAGCCAGTAGCGGCAGTTTTCGTTTCGCATAATGACTCTTGAACAACTGTGCAGCTAGAAGCGGTGAATAGAACACCGGGTAGGTGTTGAAGGCATCTGCTTTACTGTTTTCAATCCTGTAGCTCAGCGATAGCTCAAGGTACTCAAGAGTTTCTTCTGCTGAAGCTGTAGGGATGTGACTCAACCAGGGAGCTGATGGGGTTTGGTCGGCGTCATCAATCGTTAGAAGGCACCGTTTTGAGTAATCCGGATTTATCCCCAGGAATACCAGTCCACGAGCCTCAGGCCAGGCCCGCTTCAGGTCGGATATGACATAGCCCTGTCTCATAAAGTGTTTGATCAAGACAGGCTCATACCCCTCCTTTTTCAACTGTTGAAAGTACCTGTGGTCAAACACGCTGTCCTGCTCAGGGGCATTGGCAATGAACAGTATGGTGCCTGGCTCTGCGTACAGATAGCCGCCAGGGATATGTGCAGACAGTACGAGTAAAAAAAGGCGCAGAAGGTCTTTCATCCTGGTAGCTGGAGCTCCTATGAGTTGTGAATTTGGACAGGTGTATGCTGGATTAGTTTCTGCTCAGGATTGTCTGATGCCTCTGCTTATGACTTCTGGCCAGAACAGAGAAAACCGGATAAGGAATTTCACTTGGGCTAATTTCTATTGAGATACCATTATTTAACCGTCTTTTTCATAAATACCTTTTTTTTACCCTTTTGTATTTGCATTCATAGATGTACGTATATTGTTGAGATTGTTGGGTATTAAATACTGTCTGCAAAGTGATCTATGCTATTTGTATCCGATAAATACCCGTTTATTGTTCGGGTTTGAACTATATGAATACACTAGAGCGTTTGTCTGATTACCGATTCACGGCTTCTCAACTGTCCCGGTTCCGACAGCTTGGCGAATTTCGCGGGCGACAGGCCCATACCCTCCGGCAGCAGCCGGAAATTCTCGATACCCTGCGCCAGGTGGCGACACTGGAGTCGGTGGAGTACGGCAACAGCCTCGACCATGTCCTTCTGGACAGGAGTCTCATACGCAAGCTGGTGCTTAAGGAGATGAAGCCGCTGACGCCCGTTGAACGGCAGATTGCGGGCTATTGCGATGTTCTGGATATGGTCGTTGAGCCTCCTGAATACATGAACGTTTCCGTGGGGCTGGTGCGGCAGCTGCACGCTATTCTCTACAGCTACCTGCCCCACGAAGGCGGGCGCTGGAAAGCCACCAACAAGGATATTGTCGAGCGGGATGACTCGGGAGCAATAAAGGGGATTCTGTATCGAACAGTTCCGGCAGCGGATACTGCCAGGGCTATGGACGATACGGTAGCCCTTTACCACGGCTGTCTCCAGAGAACCATCGAGCCACTGCTGGTAGTCAGTTGTGCAGTGCTGGACTTTCTCTGTGTTCATCCTTTCAGTGATGGCAATGGTCGTATTTCCCGGCTGCTGGCGTTGATGATGCTGTCATTGAATGGCTATGACGTGTGTCGCTACATAAGCCTGGAACGTCTGTTTGCAGTGGATGAACCCCATTACTTCAGCGCCCTGCAGCAAAGCGTAAAAGGTTGGCATGAAGGCACACACAACCCCATGCCCTGGATTAACTATTTCCTGGACTCCCTGATCAAGGCCTATGAAGAGCTGGAGGAAAAAGTTGAAGCGCTCAGGGGGCGGGGCAGCCGGGCGCCGAAATCACAACTGATCACCAATGCTATTGAACAGGCCGGCGCACCTTTCTCCGTGGCTGATATCTGCATTCAGTTACCTACCGTCAGCCGGGAACTGGTTAAAAAGGTGGTTCAGCAGCTGCGCGAGCAGGGGCGGGTCAGACAGGTCGGGAAAGGTCGGGGGGCGCACTGGGAGAAAGTGGACTCCCGGTGAACGTCTTCCGTCGCCCAATGGCTGGCTGGAAGGAATCCTTGAAAGATAACCGAAACCATTATTCTGCCCTGACCTGAGTGTAAGCAGGCCGAGTATTTGTCTGTGGGGACAATGCCGACTACTTTTGAACTCTGCAGACACTGTTTTTGCGCTGCATGTTCCAGAGATTTCTGTCGGTGACTCCTGCTTGCAGCGCTTCCATTCCAGCGCATGCATGGTCTGCCATCATGCATGCCAGTCTTTACCCAGACCTACGTCAGGAGGTATCTGGACATGCTCAGGTCAATCCGGTTTTGCTTTCGCTCCATCTCGATAACGAGCCTGCTGATGCTGCTGTCTTCAGCAGGACTGGCAGGACCCAACCCTGGTAAATCGACGACAGGCACTATAGAACCTTCAACCACAACCCACGGGGTTGAGCCCACATCCACAGGGGCTGCTGATTCGACAACCCATATTGTCGAACCCACCTCAAGCAGTCATACATCAACAGCCGCCCCCACCTCAAGCAGTCATACATCAACAGCCACCCCCATACCAACAGGCACCCCTTCACCCAAACCACTGGCTACTTGTGAGGAATATCCTGCCACAAGCAGGAAAAAAGCTATCTGTAGTCTGTACGACAAGTTCACTCCGATAAGGAAGGGGCAATGGACACCAGTGATCACATTGCAGGAAGATACGCTCTATATCGTTGACGATGAAAGTATCAGCGTGAATGCGCCCTTCAATATTCCAAAAGGCTCAGCACTGCTGCCCAGCCCGAATAATCCCAACCTGCTGGAAATCACTTTTGACCCGGTTACCGGCTCAAGTGACCAGTGTGAATTCTGTGTATTGGTTTATGGTGAAGGGGCCAGGGTGGCCGGGGTCAGACTGGATGTCAGCAAGGGTGGTCCAGAAACATTTTTCAGGAATGGTCTGTTAAGGTCAGCTCCTGGGAAAATAAAAAGCATCATTTATGGCGAAACTTCAGCATCGGAACTCAGTGAGTCCGTGCTGATCGGTGATGATGAGTGTGACAGCCTTATTCAGCAGAAGCATACAGGCCTACAGGCTGTTCAATTTTATTCTGGCAACCTCCTTTATGCTAATGGCTCCCGCAATATCATCAAGGTTGAGAACAGTTCTGATAAACCGGTCAGTGTGCCGGATAAGGTCATCTGGCAGCTGGAGGTTCGGGATTCCATCCATATACTCGACGGTTCGATTGCATCTGGTCCGATGCAGGCTGGCTTTGCTGTTACAAACCTTATTCCCCTCATTTCAGGCAACACTGTTGTCTACACACCTCTTAGCGAGCCTGAGTCGTTCACGCGATCAGGGTTCTATATGCTGGATGTGCCACGGGTGAATATTTCCGGAAATTTTCATGCAGTTTCCGAGATTGAATATCGAAGAAAAGAAGATGCTGCAGAAGAGTTTGCCTGGAATCACCTGACCAAAACCAAAGCAGTATCGTTTTCTAACAGTTACATTGAGGGGATGACCAGTGTTAAGGGGGAAGACACCAAGCTTGACTACGGTTTTGCCAATAACAAGTACTACTCAGACCTGAATATTACCCTTGATGAAGAGGCTATTCTTCGATACCCCCCAGGCGGATGGCTGTTTGAAGGTTCTGCGCTCAGACTTAATGGTACTCTCGAGGAGTATGAACAGAGCTGTAAAGTACAGTCTATTGTCAGCCTGGGAGACATGACTGGCCCGGAGCCCGGCAACGGGAAGTCAGTAAAACTTGAGGATATTCTGGCAAGCTGCAACAGTGATTGTGGCTGGTGGAGTAGAAGCTGGGAGTGGGGATTACCTGCTGCGGTGGCCACAGGTGTTATTGTGGGATGGCTAACATCCAAACCTGTGCTTTTTATGATCAAAAAAGTAATAAACTTCTTCCCGTGGATGTTTAAAAAATTAGGCAGGGGCAACACTGGTGGAGTAAATCTGAGTGGTAGCAGAGAAAGCCTACTTAATAGTAATAAGTGAAAGTCAGGAGAGTCAAAGCAACTGAGATGTTCATTATTGAGTAATCGGCACCGGGGTAAAACCCTGGTGCCCGGACGCTCAGCCCGGATGTTTCATAAACTGCCCTAACTATCGCGCAGAATCTTGTCGTCTCAGGGAATTTGGTGAGGGAGCGCCGTACCGGGGAGTACGGTCGACCGAGCCAAACTTTCCTGGGGCGGGAAGGGGCAAGCGAGAGTCGGGAGCATGTTTATGAATTATCCGGGTTAGAGCATCTTCTTCAAAACATCATTCTCAGGACTGTCCATAAACCGGTGCTTCAGAGCACCCAGCACATGCAGACCGATAATGCCCAGCATCACGTAAGGGATGTAACCATGAACGGTGTGCAGGAATCCAGCCAGATCCTTGTCGTCAAGAAAGTCAGGCATGGGAATTCCGAAGAACAGGACATCATGGCCGCCGGCATCCGACATCATGTAGCCACTCAGGGGCACCATTAGCATAAGAAGATAAAGCAGGCCATGAACCAGGTTGGCCAGTTTCTTTTCATGATTGGGTAAGCCTGCTGGCAAAGGCGGGAATTTGCTGCAAAGACGCACCAGGATACGGGCAACCAGCAGAAAGAGTACCAGTACTCCGAAGGACTTGTGCCAGGGATAAATGTCGTATTTGTAACTGACGTCTTTACTCAGGCCGGCCATATACCAGCCACTGCCGACCATGCCCAGGATGCAGATGGCCATCAGCCAGTGAATAAGACGCATCAATACCGGAAATTTTTCAGGTGCTGTCATGGACTGTCCTCTGAGTGAATGCCTGGGAGCCTGTCGGGCTTAAGACAATTTCGGTCTAAATTCCAGAAAGAACGGCCACTTTTCGTTAGAAAGCGGATGAAAGTCTCGATGAATTCGATTGAACAGGTTAACTATTCGCACGAATCCATCGAAAAATTTGACGCGTTCTACTGACTCTTTCCATAAAGAGTATGCTCGAAAGCATAAGTCCGACAGGCTCCAGGGAAAAGGGTATTGCCTTTATCCCGTTGTCATTGTTATTTATGGCTCTGCCAGCTTTGGGCAGGCACAGCAGGAAATTATAGACAGCCGGGAAAGCTTTGCTTCCATGACTGTCTATACGCGCAAAACATAGCTTACTCTGAAGGCACCTTGTTACTGATTTCGGCTATTGATGCACGGTAGTACTCATCTACTTCCTCAGCAGCGCTGACGCACATACCCAAGTCCCTTAGCCTGCCATCCTTCAGACTATAGATCCAGCTGTGCACAGTAAGATCCTGCCCCCTCGCCCATGCGTCCTGGACGATGGTGGTCTGGCAGACATTTTCCACCTGTTCAATAACATTCAGTTCACACATGCGATTGAAAAGCGCCTGCTCGCTTTTAATGTTGCAGAGAGAAGCCTTGTGTTTGTGTTTGACGTCCTGGACATGGCGCAGCCAGTTGTCGATCAGTCCCAGCTTGCTGTTCTTTGTCGCCTCCTGCACCCCGCCACAGCCGTAATGACCACAAACAATAATGTGCTTTACCTTCAGGTAGTCCACAGCGTACTGGAGCACGGATAGGCAGTTCAGGTCGGTATGTATGACCTGGTTCGCCACATTGCGATGAACAAACAGTTCTCCGGGCAGCAGGTCGGTAATCTGGTTGGCGGGGACACGGCTGTCAGAACAGCCAATCCAGAGATACTGGGGAGCCTGTTGCTTGGACAGCTTTTCAAAGAAGTCCGGTTCTTTCTGCCGAACCGACGATGCCCATTGACGATTTTTATCAAGGAGATTCTGCAAGCGACGCATTCACTGACCTCTGGACTATTTAGATTTTGACCATCCTAGCAGAGGAAGCCGTTCAGAGTGGCGGGCTTCCTGTCACGTAAAGTAACCCTGGGTTACCGGTACTGGTTCACCTGGTCTCTCAATTCGATGGCGGCGCTTCGGGCGGCCTCGGCAAAATTCTCGTCACTGCCGGCATAGAGGATGCCCCGTGATGAGTTGACGATCATACCTTCGCCCTGGCTGTTGAGGCCGTTCTTTACGGTTGCCTCCACATCACCTCCCTGGGCTCCCAGGCCGGGTACCAGGAAAGTCATATCCCCGGTGATCTCACGGATGCGTTTGAGCTCTGCCGGGTTGGTGGCGCCAACGACCAGCAGGACGTTGTTGTTCTGGTTCCACTCTTTCATGGCCTTTTCAGCAATGACTTCATACAGGAAGTTGTCTCCAACCTTCAGGTTCTGGATAGCTGCTGCGCCAGGGTTGGAAGTGCGGCAAAGAATCACGGTGCCCTTGTTTTCATAGCGTGTGAAGGGCTCAACAGTATCAATACCCATGTATGGGTTGATGGTCACGGCGTCGGCACCGTAGCGCTCGAAGGCTTCCATGGCGTATTGATCGGCGGTGCTGCCGATATCACCCCGCTTGGAATCCAGGATAACCGGAATGTCGGGATAGTTGTCCTTGATGTACTCAATAGTCTCGACCAGCTGGTCTTCCGCACCATGGGAGTGATAATGGGCTATCTGGGGTTTGTAGGCGCAAACCAGATCGGCAGTAGCGTCAATGATGAAACGATTGAATTCCAGGATGGACTGATCCAGGCCCTGGATGTGGGCTGGGAATTTTTCAGGGAGGGGGTCCAGGCCAACACAGAGAAGCGAGTTGTTCTTGTGCATGGCGGCACGGACCTGATCCAGAAAATGCATAGCAAAGCCTTGGTAGCTGCAAATGTTCTGGGGGGGCAGTTTACCAGTTTTTCCCCTTGCCCTGACAGTCCGGCAAGCTATTAAGGACCTTATAGTCAAATCGACCAGTTTCCCCGTCTCCATGGCCCTTTATTATCGCCTCCAATGACCAAATAGAGTATCTTCACCGCCCAGAATCAAAATACTTGGCGGGATTGTCTGTATGCACGAATTGCAGGTGCCTGATATTGGACTGTTGGAAAACTGGTTAAAGCAGGCCGGTCACGACTCCTGGATGTGTGACCGCTGTGATGGGCTGCATGTATCCACATTGCAGTCGCAGGAAAGCGTGCTGGACAGTCGTCTGTTCCTGGAGCCCTATGGCATTCTGTTTACCACCGAGATAGACCTCAAGGCCTCCTCCATCCTGCAGGTGAATGCTGACATGGCCCGGCTGAACATGTCATTGCCGACGCTCAAGCTGTTCCTGGAAGTGATGGATAACGGTGGAGCCATGCTGGTGGCCTCCCACGTGCTGCTGACTAGCAAAGGTATCAACTACAGTCAGTTCTGCGACTATATCGCCATGGCCCTGGAGGCAAAAAACTGGTTGCTGAATGAGTGTCTGCAACAGCGATACCTGTTTGCCGGGGAAGAAGACAGCACCGCACCCCCTCATCCTGAAAACAAGCCGTCCCTGCACTGAATATAGGATTCCGGCATAATCATCCATGCCGGAACCATTCCCTCTACACTGCTGTCTCAGGCTTCAGTTGTTTGAACTGACACACGCTGGGAGGGAATGGTTTTGAACAATGTACTGTTGTTTCTGTTCTGCTCCCTTGTCTGGGGCTCGACCTGGTTTGCCATAACCCTGCAGCTGGGTGTGGTGGACAGCATGTGGTCTGTCTGTTATCGATTCACTCTGGCCACTGCGTTGCTGGGAGGCTTCTGCCTGTTCAGGGGCATATCGCTGCCCTTTTCCTTCCGGCAGCACCAGCGTCTTTTTTTCCAGGGAATCTGTCTCTGCGGGCTGTCTTACTGGCTGGTGTATGAAAGTGAAAAGCACATCAGCAGTGGTTTGTCGGCCATTGTCTGCACCACCATTCTCTATTTCAACGTGGTGATTGGTCACTTCTGGCTGGGCAATCCTGTCCGGCGCTCGGTCATCTCCGGCGGAATTCTTGGCAGTATTGGCATTGCCATGATCTTTTTCCCGGGCATCGACCTTGAGGACAGCCCCCGGGAAACGGCCCTGGGACTGCTGCTGTCACTGGTCGCAGCGGTTCTGTTTTCCCTGGGGGCGGTGACTTGTGAAAAAAATGCCAGGGAGCAGATGGCCATGCTGCCCTGTGTAACCATGAACATGTTTTACGGTGCACTGTTTCTTGGGGTGCTGGCTGCTGGCAGAGGAGTAACTCCAGAGTTCGAGTTCAGCGTCGGTTATGGTCTTTCCCTGCTCTATCTCAGTCTGTTCGGCTCCATTGCTGCAATGACGTCTTATGTCCAGCTGATTAACCGGATTGGAGCGGACCGTACTGCTTACGTGGATATGGTTTACCCGGTCATTGCTCTGGGGTTTTCCACGATTTTTGAGGGGTATCAATGGACTCTGTTCGGGGTGGCAGGCGTTGTGGTGATTCTGATTGGCAACCTTTTGGCAATGGGCAAACTCGGCTACTCAGACTAGGAGCCTGACCGAGAATAGTGGTCGAGATTACTCTTTATGGTAAGAGTCAGTAGAGCGAGTCAGTTTTTTCGTTGGATTTGTGCGAATAGTTGACCTATTTAAGCAAATTCAGCGAGACTCTCATCCGCTTTCTATCGAAAAGTGGCCGCTCTTTCCAGATTTTAGCCCGAAATTGTCTTAAGTCCGACAGGCTCCCAGGGCATTCATATCGCTTCTGCCTCCGTCTGTACTGATCTCTCTCAAGGCACGTGATAGCCCATGGGCTTGCTGGCGTCGTACTGCAGCCAGACCTTGTTCAGCCAGTCATCCCGGCCCAGCCAGTCCAGCACCCATTTCAGGCCCTTGCCCATGTTTTCACTGTTCCATGCCAGGCAACAGCTGTCGCTCATTGGGATATCCACGACCTCACGGCGTACCAGCAGTTCCTGCTCTATGTAAGGCCGTGCGAAATGCCCTGGCAGAATGGTTACGCCCAGCCCTTTCAGCAGACACTCAATAGCCACCCTGAAGCTGGGGACCATGAGCAGGTTCTGGTCTTCCAGCAGCAGGTTGTATCCCTGGCGGAACACCCTGGATGTGTCCTGAATGCAGATAGACGTGTGTTCGCGCAGCTGCTCCCGGCTGAGTGGTCCTTCCTCCCGGGCGAGTGGGTGCTCCGGAGCCATGACCAGATCCCAGGAAAGCGTCCCCATGGTGCGCCACTTGAAACGGTCGCTGGAGGTGATGTTATCCGGGATTACGTGGGGAGCGCCGATCACCAGCTGGCAGCGGTTATGGAAAAGGGCGTCCCAGGAACCGTTGTAAACTTCCGTGTTGATGGTCAGACAGGCTTCGGGGCGCACCTGCTGCAGATCCCTGATCAGGTCATAGATCATCCCCTGATTGACCACATTATCCATGGCGATGCGCAGTTCCTGCTCCCAGCCGGAAGCCATCTGCCTGGTGCTGTTTTCCAGCTCTTCTAGATCCGCCAGCAGTTTGCCGGAGTGCTTGATGAAGTGTTCTCCTGCCGGGGTCAGCTCCACGCGCTTGCTATCCCGGAGGAATAACTGTACGTCCAGTCGCTCTTCCAGTTTCCGGACGGTATAGCTGATGGCGGAGGGCACCTTGTGCAGGTGTTTAGCCGCCGCGGTAAAGTTTCTGAAATGGGCAACGGCCCGGACAATCTCAAGGGAATCCGTGGGGATCATGGAGGTACTGCTTTGAAAGATATTGAATGAGGGTGCAAAGGATACGTTTTTTAGAGGAATATGCCTCATTAATCAAATGGCTGTTGTCAGAAACTGGCTAAAAACTCTACAGTCCTTGTCCGCCAGGACCTAAGGGTTCAAAAAAACTGAATGGCTATCCAAATTTTGTTGATATACGACCGCAGGGCTGTGCACTATCATAGTGTTTCGCTCAAACAGGGAGAGTTTCTACCCTGTTTTCGCTTCAGCCTGGTGTGCAGTGTTGCCTGTTCCCGCAGCCAGGATGATCGACGTGTAGCGATTGAGGATGTAACCACTGGTTGCAGACTCAGGTGGATGATCAGCAAAATAACCTCTGTGTCCTGGACTCAGGGTTTTTTTGTATGGAGCCAGAAAACACCCCGGCTTCTGGTCAAACGGATTTATTGAAAAACAGCGATTCTCTGCCAGTCTTGTTGATTCTATCAATGATAATGGCTGAGCAGTTTGCGATGAAGACTATTATAAATCGTTTAATATCCTCCCTGTTTTTGTTGAGCTTTCCTCTGGCAACCTGTGCTGAATGGTCCTGCCCTGATCCATACGATGTGGAACTCCCATTTAAAGGAACTAAGGACGGAAACTGGCTGGCTGAGATAAAAAAACTGCCACCGGAACTGCCCTCATATTTTAATGAAATAAAGTTTGAGATCGTTGATGGTGACTACCCCAGAGAATACCTGTTTGGGGAAAAGGACAGTCATTTCCAGCTTGATATAGTGGAGCCTATTTACCGGATCAGCGGCTCGAGAATGAAATACCTGTGCAATTATGACAGAGAGGATAATGAGGAATTTTTCCGGGCTGTTTTGGATTTTTCCGGCCGCACCCTGCCCGAAAGTGACAGCCTGCCCCTCCCTGTATGGAGCAGACTTGTTGATGGTAGACGTACTTTTGACGTCCCCCAGATCAGTCTTCGATATCAATACAAATCCGCAGGCGGCGCGGTTGAAGGTGAAAAAAGCCCGGCCCTGCACCTGCAAGGTCTATGGAATGAAGCATCTACGAGCATGGATGTTCCGGCATTGTCGAAAGCTGGTGCTCAGTTTATTAAGTATGAAGATAAGCCTGTTATTGCTACAGAGACAGCAGGACTTCTGGTTGATATTGATGGCTCGAAACAGGATGTTTTTAAACTGATGAAAGACCGCTCCTGGCTCACTAAGGAAGAAACCGGTCAGTGTGTGAAAGTTGGAAAAGGCGTCAGTAAATGTGGCTGTAACAGTAATAACATTCAGGACAGTGTTAATTCAGGTGCTTATACCGTTTTTGATGTTGTCTACGATACCAGGGACGGGAGTGAAAAGCTGGGGTGCACTTTGTTTAAAGTGCATGAAGAAAACGACCAGGGCCGGGAGAAAAAGAAAAATCTGAAATATATTGGAGGAGCTTATCAACGTTGGAGTCGGAAGAATGAAGAGCTTTAAATGATTGCTATGACGCTGGTATAACATATACAGCCAGCTACTCCCTTGACTGTTTGCAGGGATTTTGAGTGGCAGGTAAACTGCCTGCCTGCAGATTTTCTTCCGGCTGCCATGTCAGCAGCCCTTTCCCCTCTCTAGCCTGAAGGACAGTACGATGACTGATCTGACTGTTTCCAGCCGCACTGCATTGCAGCTGATGGATCTCACTTCCCTGAACGATGACGACACCCCGCAGAAGGTTATTGATCTTTGCAAAAGAGCCGGGACTGCAGCTGGAAATACGGCGGCGGTCTGCGTCTACCCAAGGTTTGTTCCGGTAGCCAGGAAGACCCTTCGGGAACAGGGTTTGAACGATGTAACTGTAGCAACAGTGACCAACTTTCCTGCTGGTGGTGATGACATTGATATTGCTGTCACGGAAACCCGTGCCGCTGTCGTATACGGTGCGGATGAAGTGGATGTTGTCTTCCCATACCGGGCCTTGATGGCAGGCAACGAAACGGTAGGGCACGAGCTGGTCAGCCGCTGCAAGCAGGCCTGTGGCGACAAGGTGATGCTGAAGGTGATCATTGAAACCGGCGAATTGAAAGATCCTGCACTGATCCGCAAAGCCAGTGAGATCAGCATCCAGGCCAGTGCGGACTTCATCAAAACCTCTACCGGCAAGGTGCCGGTGAACGCCACGCCGGAGTCTGCCCGCATCATGCTGCAGGCCATCAGGGACAGCGGCAAGACCAACGTTGGCTTCAAGCCTGCCGGTGGTATTCGCACTGCGGAAGACGCTGCTGAACACCTGGCCATTGCCGAAGAGATTCTGGGTAAAGACTGGATTGACCGGAACCACTACCGCTTTGGCGCCAGCAGCCTGCTGGACAGCCTGCTGGTAGCACTGGGCCTGCAGGAAGCGGGTGCGGACAAGGGAGGATACTGAGATGTTTCTTCCCCAGGAAGTGATTCGCCGCAAGCGTGAAGGTGAAGTGCTCAGGGAAGAGGAAATCCGGGAATTTATCCAGGGTGTCACTAACAACACCGTTTCGGAAGGGCAGGTAGCGGCTCTGGCGATGGCGATATTCTTTCAGGGAATGAATATCGATGAGCGTGTGGCCCTGACCTGCGCCATGCGGGACTCAGGAGAAGTGCTGGACTGGTCTTCCTACAACCTGGACGGCCCTATCCTGGACAAGCATTCCACCGGAGGCGTAGGCGACGTTGTCAGCCTGATGCTGGGTCCGATGATTGCAGCCTGTGGCGGATACGTGCCAATGATTTCCGGGCGGGGCCTGGGGCACACTGGCGGAACCCTGGATAAGCTCGATAGCATTCCAGGCTATACAACCAATGCTTCTGAAGACCTGTTCCGAAAAGTGGTGACAGGGGCCGGAGTTGCCATTGTTGGGCAAACCGGTGAGTTGGCTCCGGCTGATAAACGCATCTACGGCATTCGCGATGTAACAGCCACTGTCGAATCAATCGATATGATCACTTCTTCCATTCTGGCTAAGAAGTTGGCGGAAGGACTCGATGCCCTGGTTATGGATGTGAAGGTTGGCAGTGGTGCTTTCATGCCGACCTATGAGAAGTCGGTAGAACTGGCCGAAAGCATTGTCCGGGTAGCCAATGGTGCAGGTGTGAAAACCACGGCGCTGCTGACAGATATGAACCAGTGCCTGGCTTCCAGTGCTGGTAATGCGGTTGAAGTCAGGGACGCTGTGCGGTATCTCACTGGTGAATACCGGAATGAGAGGCTGCATGAAGTAACCATGGCTCAGTCTGCGGAATTGCTGGTCTCAGGTGGTCTGGCAAACGACATTGAACAGGCCAGGGGCAAACTGGAAGCAGTGCTGGACAACGGCAAGGCTGCTGAAGTTTTTGGCCGCATGGTTCACGGACTGGGTGGTCCGGCTGACTTTGTTGAGCATTACGATGTTCACCTGGGCAAGGCCGCTATTATCAGGCCGGTTTACCTGGAAGAGAGTGGTTTTGTGTCTGCCATGAACACCCGCGAAGTCGGCCTGTCTGTGGTACAGCTGGGAGGTGGCCGTAAAGTGGCTGCTGACAGCATCGATTACTCGGTCGGTATTACAGACATTTGTCGTCTTGGACAGAAAATTGAAGCCGACCAGCCAATAGCATTTCTCCATGCCAGGGATGAAAAGTCATGGCAGCAGGCGGCAGCTATTCTGCGTGGCTCCCTGACTCTTAGTGATACGCCGCAAGAAGCAACGTTCTGTATATACAGGCGGATTGCCTGAGCTGGCATGATGACGGCTGTGGGTTCGACGACCCGCAGCCATTTTTGCAAACCAGACTCAGGCCAATTTTATCACGGCGATGTACCGGCAGTTCCAGCCTGAGGCTTACTGTTCCTTATTACTTTTAATACATCATCGTGTAATAAATAGTATGCTGCCGCGACTACACTCTCGTCCTTACTGCTTAAGGATTCCTTTCTGTTATGGAAATTGCCAGGATGAAGCACGGCCCTCATTTTTCGAATCAGCTTTTTGCTTTCATCTATAGTCAGAATCGAAAAACCCTCTGTCTCTTTCAGTAGCGTAGAGAGTGATGAACCGGTTGTACCCTCTAATGCCTCCTGTAGCTTGGCTGGTATCTCCGAATATATATCGTCTAATGAATCTGACGTTATCAACTCTGCTTCTGTATCTGCCTCTCCCTCTTCTTCGAGGCGTTTTTTTTCTTCTTCATAAACATCCAGCAATATACCTGCAACTCTCAAGGCTTCGTTGAATTTAGGGGTCTCATATACGTCAGTGCGTACTGTTAGGCGTGTGTCAGAAGTGTTATTTGAATGTTGTTCTCTCTCCAGGCTTTCTTTCTCCAGACCGTCTTCCTCCAGTATTTCGGTCAGTTCCTGAACATTCCGTTTTGTATGTTCTTTCAGTAGGGCTATCCTTTCTGCGGATACTAGAGAAGATTTGTATGAACCCTGCGGGTATAAATCCTGCAGGTACGCCTCCTGAAAAATAGGACTACAATCATTTGTATGGGCTGCATGAGAAAAGTTGACACTTAACAGGTCATCCCAACGATTATTATCAAAAACAAGCGCTTCCTGACATACCTCGTGCATGCCCATTAAACGTTTGAATTCAAATTTTTGCGTTTCTTTATCGTAGTTGAAGATAACCACTTTCCCCAAAAAGGCGTCCAGCTTTATGTGGACAGGCTGTTCTGATATTACGGACATAAGAAAGAAAATCAGAATTTCACCAGGCAGAAGATCATAGCGTAACGGAATTGCCTTACCGTCAAAGTAAGAGAATGTCCTCCATACAGTCAGGACGTCCTGTCTGTAATGAGCGTATTCGTAGTGATGTTCTGGTAGTTTTTTCATCACTTCAACCATACTTGCAAGCATAGAGCTGTATTGATCTTCTGGCTTCCCTTGCAGAAGGGAGCTTTCTTCAATCAGGTACTCAAGGGCGAAATAGAGCTGTGACATTACATACGAAAAGTCAGAACCGACTTCTACTGCATCAACCATATTTCGTAGCTTAAGGCGGTAACTACTTTCCTCACCTTTTTCACTAAGGCTTTGTTTGAATGCCTCTGGTATCAGGTAGGATTGAAACTGTTGCGCTGTAATGAGGAGTTGTCGGTGGTCGCTAACTCGAAGCCCTGGCTTATCATCAGCTTTATAGGAGGCTTCTCCCATACTGAATTCTTGGTAGCAAGCGCCTCGAACACAGCCGGAATGC
Organism: Endozoicomonas sp.; assembly: GCA_051008495.1. Lineage (GTDB taxonomy): Bacteria > Pseudomonadota > Gammaproteobacteria > Pseudomonadales > Endozoicomonadaceae > Endozoicomonas_A. The sequence continues at coordinate 24,754 of JBPCXN010000227.1, forward strand.
ATGGATTGGAGATCTTCCATACTGAATTCTTGGGAGCAAGCGCCTCGAACACAGCCAAGAAAACCAAACAACATAACAACGACTATAGTGCGTGAGTATTCACCCATGACGGATATTATTTCGATCATTCTTATACTCCCTATATTAAAGTATGAATACAATCTCACCTGATAAAAAATGCCAGTTATTCGACCGATTGCTTTCTTATAAGTTCATTTTCTGAATAGGGAAATCCTCTAAGGAACCTAAGGAACTTTTTGTCAATGTTGCTGTCGTTATGTATCCTTTTTCTGGAGCAGGAATCAAAGAGCATTTGCATGTCACATCGTTTTGGTAGGGTGAGCAAGGGAGGAGCTTCACGAGCGCGTTAGTCAATGTTTGAGTGACTTGCTATTATCGCAAGGGCTAAAATCCTTTTGCTGTTTTCTAATTCATACAAAAGCAGAGACCACCATGACCAGTCTTGCAGGTCGCACCATCATCATCACCGGCGGCAGCCGGGGCATTGGCCGGGCGATTGCTCTTCGCTGTGCTGCGGACGGCGCCAACATTGTTATTGCCGCAAAATCGGATCAGCCGCACCCCAAGCTGCCGGGAACCATTCACTCGGTGGCAGAGGAAGTCACTAATGCCGGTGGCCAGGCTCTGGCCGTAAAGGTGGATGTCCGGGATGAAGAGTCTGTTCAGCAAATGGTGCAGCAGGCTGTGGAACAGTTTGGAGGTGTAGATGCCCTGGTTAATAATGCCGGAGCTTTGCGGCTGACCAATGTCGAGAACACACCGATCAAGCGCTTCGACCTTCTGCACCAGGTGAATACCCGTGCAGTTCTCCTTTGCAGCCAGGCTGCCCTGCCTTATCTGAAAAAATCCGGCCATGGCCATATACTCAACCTGTCTCCGCCCCTGAATCTCGATCCAAAATGGTTTAAGGGCTACTCACCCTACACAGTCACCAAATACGGCATGACCATGTTAACCACCGGAATGTCGGAAGAGTTCAGAAAGGATTCCATAGCCGTGAACTCACTCTGGCCCAGAACCGCCATTGCCACAGCTGCCGTGGAGTTCGCAGCGGGCGGCCCGGAGGTTCTGGCAATCTCGCGTAAGCCGGAGATCATGGCGGATGCCGCCTATGCGATTCTCTCCAGCGATAGTGAATTTACCGGTAATCATTGCCTGGATGAGCAGATACTGAAAGACCGGGGGCAGACTGAATTTGATCACTATGCGGCCGTACCGGGCAATAAAAAGTTCTTTACCGATCTGTATGTAGACGACAGCCCTGGCTTCGCATAGAAGCCTGGTGGTTTATACGGATTATTCCAGTTCGTATTTTAACGACAATATGACAGTAATTGACTGACTGCTGTCCGCTGGTGGCAGCGGCAGGGATTTTTTCAGAGCTTTGAGACTGGGGCTGTGAAAGGTTCTGTGTCCCGAGAGGATATCAGCGCTTTCCAGGCTGCCGTCCGGGCGCAGAACCACCTTGAGGGTGACTTCTCCCTGGAGATGACGGCGAATGGCCTGATACGGGTAGATTTTGTTCCGGTTCAGCCTTTCCTGCAGTTCCCCAAGCCAGGCCTTCACAGGGTCTATCCTGTCAGCTGATGCAGGTGTCGACAGATCTGCATCGTCACTGGTGCCTTCTGGTTGCTGGGTATTTGATGTAACGGTTTCTTCTGCTTTGGAATCAGTAACGGTTTCCTGTTGAGCTACAGGTTTTGCCTTCCTGGCAGGTTCGGGCACCTCTTTCTGAGACGACGAAGCTAAGATTTCTTCAGGTGGCTGTTCTGCTGGATCCTTTACTGGCTCGGGCTGGTCAGGCTGGATTTCCTGTTGTGAAAGAACCGGCAGCGATTTTTCTTCTGGAGCCGCTGGCAACTGAGGGCGGGAGAGGCTTAAGCGAAGCTTTGTGCCGGTATAATTAACCGTCTCTGTTCCAGCTGGGTTTGAAACCAGTGCTGGAAAGATGCCGGCCAACAGGATGTGCAGCAGCAGTGAAACCGCCAGTGCCGGGAGAATCGCACCGGCCTGACTGGGTTTGGGGGCCGGGAATGGGATGACCGCTTTACATCTTATGTTCATCGCAACGGTATTATATAAGCTGTCTGGTACCCCGTCTGCTTTCGCAGATGATCTCATTACGTCCCACTGAGCCGAGAAATGGAAGCAGACGGTGTACTGGGTAATAATTGTTGCATCAGATTAACGCCTAGATTCGAAACCTTCATGGGGCTCCCTACAGGAGCAAGGTGTCGCATATGAAACGAGCTATTGTTCTGGTGATGGATTCTTTCGGTATTGGCGCCACGGAGGATGCCGACAAGTTTGGCGATGCCGGCTCCAATACCATTGGCAACATCGCCAAGGCCTGTGCCGAAGGCCGGGCTGATATAGGCCGGAATGGGCCTCTTCGGCTGCCAGTCCTTTCCAAGCTGGGGCTGGTGCACGCTGCCAAGGAATCTGCAGGTGAATTCCCGGCTGGCATGAATACCGATGTCACTATCACCGGCGCTTACGGGCATGCCAAAGAACTCTCCAGTGGCAAGGACACACCCAGCGGCCACTGGGAAATGATGGGCGTTCCGGTGCTGTTCGACTGGGGCTATTTCCGGGATGTAGAGAACAGCTTTCCCCAGAAACTGCTCGATGACCTGGTGGCCAAGGCCAAGCTCCCAGGTGTTCTGGGTAACTGCCATGCCTCAGGCACCGAGATTCTGGAGCGCCTGGGCGAAGAGCACATGAGTACCGGCAAGCCCATTGTTTATACCTCGGCCGACAGTGTTTTTCAGATCGCCTGCCACGAGGAAACCTTCGGGCTGGAGCGACTGCTGGAGCTTTGCCAGATCGCCCGCAAACTGCTGGAGCCGTACAACATTGGTCGGGTGATTGCCCGCCCCTTTATTGGAGATGATGCCGGAGATTTCCAGAGAACAGGCAACCGTCGGGATTATTCTGTGCTGCCTCCTGCCCCGACACTGCTGGACAAGCTGAAAGACGCCGGAGGTGAAGTGGTCAGCATAGGCAAGATTGCCGATATCTTTGCCCATCAGGGCATCACGAAGAAGGTTAAGGCGACCGGGATCCATGCCCTGTTTATGGAGACCCGGGCGGCTTTTGAAGAGGCGGGAAATGACCGCACCCTGATCTTCACCAATTTTGTCGATTTTGACTCTTCCTTTGGTCATCGCCGGGATGTGCCGGGTTATGCCGCAGCCCTGGAGAGCCTGGACGCCATGCTGCCGGAACTTCTGGTCAAGATGGATGACGACGACATCCTGCTGATTACGGCGGATCACGGCTGTGATCCGACATGGCATGGTACAGACCACACCCGGGAACATATTCCGGTGCTGGCTTATGGCAAGAAGGTGAAGCCCGGCTCGCTGGGGCGGCGTGAAACTTTTGCCGACATTGGCCAGAGCCTGGCCAGTTATTTCGGGCTCGAGCCTATGGACTATGGCACCAGCTTTTTGACTCAATGAGGTATTAACAGTGACCCCCCATATTCACGCCAAACCCGGTGCTTTTGCAGATGTCATCCTGATGCCCGGAGACCCCCTGCGGGCAAAATTTATTGCTGAGAATTTCCTGAAAGAAGCCGAGCTGATCAATGAAGTTCGTGGGATGCTGGGTTACACCGGCACCTGGAAAGGGCGCAAGGTTTCCGTGATGGGCTCTGGCATGGGTATTCCATCGGCATCCATCTATTACAAGGAGCTGATTACCGAGTACGGCGTCAACAAGATCATCCGTGTCGGCTCCTGTGGCGCCATCTCTGCCGACGTGCAGCTGCGTGACGTGGTGGTTGGCATGGGCGCCTGCACGGACTCCAAGGTAAACCGCATGCGCTTCAAGAACCACGACTTTGCCGCCATTGCTGACTACGGACTGCTCGAAAACACCGTTAACACAGCCAGAAAGAAAGAACTGGCGATCAAGGTAGGCAACCTCTACTCCTGCGATCTGTTCTACAGCCCTGAACAGGACATGTTTGATGTGATGGAGAAGCACGGCATCCTGGGTGTGGAAATGGAAGCTGCGGGTCTGTACGGCGTCTGTGCCGAGTACGGTGCCAAAGGTCTGGCTATCTGCACAGTCAGCGATCATATTCGCAAGGGCGAAGCCCTGTCTCCGGACGACAGGCAGACGTCGTTCAATGAAATGATCGATCTGGCGCTGGATTCTGTCCTGCTGGATAGCTGATAGTTCTCTGCCGGGCCTCTGCCCGGCAGACCATTAATCCATGTTGACAGGTATCAGCTGATAATTAACCAGTTCCAACTCGCCATTGCGGAATTCAAAGTCAGCCCGTCCTATCTCCCTGCCTCTGTCCCGGGTTTTTAGAATGTGGGTGTCTTTGTACTTGCTTCTCTTTGGCAAACTGGCTGTGGAGAAACCTCCGACAATAATATCCACGCCTTCGATAATCTCTGGCAGGGCATGCTGACTGGTTTCAAGGACCCGGTCATGCTCATCCTGGCAATGCCAGAAGTTGGAGGTGACTATGATGATATCAGCCTGTTCATGGAGCTTTGGCACCAGAGATTCCAGTGACGTTACCGGCGAACGGATATCGATTCCACGGATAAACTCGTGACTGCCATTGTTGAGCCGGGTGTCGGTTGTGAGCCCCATGATGGCCAATGACAGGCCGTCCAGGTTGAAGAGTTTGTAAGCATCGAACAGCGGGTGCCCGGTTTCCGCTGAAAAAATATTAGCGGACAGGAAGGGGAAGTCAGCCAGTTCCTGCTGCTGTCGCAGCACTTCAATAGAGTTGGTGAACTCGTGTCGACCTACGGCCATGGCGTTGTAGGCCAGTAAGTTCATTTCTTCGAGGTCAGAGTTGGCGTGCTCATGCCCCTGGTTTGATGCGCGGGTGTTTATATCGCCACCGGAAATCAGCAGAACCCTGCCACCTTCAGCTTCCACCTTGCTGCGGACGTCGTCGATCAGTGCCTTGCGTGCAGACATGTCCCACTGGCTGTCATGGTTCTGCCAGAAAGAATCGTGGTGATCATTGGTATGAAGAATGGTAAAGCGGTAGGTTTTATCCGGCTCGTAGCCGGATTTGCTCTCTTCAGCCGTGCAGCCAGCCAGCAGGACCGACAGGGAGAAAATAGTTGCTGTCAATGACAGTAGGCGCTGTGTAGGCATGCAAATAAAGGCAATCATTGTGTATCTGCACGGAATATAACACCGCACCATGACCGGGTCTGTCGATGGAAGCCACATGGCGTGCAAAGTATCTGTAAAGTATCAGGGTAGAAAGCCGGTTAAATCTTCCTGGAGCCTGACCGAGAATAACAATCGAGTATCAAGCTCAGTAGAACAAGTCAGGTTTTTCACTGGATTTGTGCGAATAGTTGACCTATTTAATCAAATTCAGTGGGACTCTCATCCGCTTTCTATCGAAAAGTGGCCGTTCTTTCTGGGCTTTAGGCCGACCTGTCTATTCTCGGTCAGGCTCCTTTGTGACTGGCAGAGTAGACGAAGCTGTACCATGTTTGGAGGAACAATCATGAAAACAACAATGAATGGGTAATGTTGATGATGAAAATGATGTTTACGCTGCTGGTACTGATCGCCGTTTTCCTGGCCGTGACGGATAACCAGGAACTGTCGGTCAGCAGCAACCATTTCTACTTCAGGGCGGAATTTCCCCGATCTGTCGAACCGCCCTGGTATGTCATTGAGCTTGGTAAGAAACCGGGCCTGGGTAAGGTGATTAAGCAGTGGCGGTCTGCAGGCAATTAAGGGTTCAGGGCGGCTTCGCCGCCTGTTATCTTCAATCAGGATGCTGCTGAGGCCTCCCGTGTCGTTTCTGCAGTTTCTTCATTGTCCGAGGTAATGATGTCCTTTGGCATGGTCAATGCCTTCTTGACTCTGTTTTTCGGATTTTCCCTGGACAGCAGCCTTCCATCAGGCTGGCATAAACTCACCACCGTTCACGTCAAGACTGGCGCCGGTCACGGCAACAGCGTAATCCGAAGCCAGGAACAGTGCGGCCTTGGCACAGTTATCATCGGTGGGAATGTGCCCCAGTGCTATGTTTTGTGCCACGGCTGCTTTCTGATCGTTGACCGGAATGTTCTGTTCAGACTCTACATACTGCATGTAGCCTTCAACAGGATCACCCCACATCCAGCCCATGTAAGCCGAGTTCACCCGGATGCCATACTTGCCCAGCTCTTCCGCCAGGTACTTGGTGCTCACTCCTAAAGCCGCTTTGGAAGCGGCATAGCCTGATTCACCACCGGCATCCAGAACAGCAGGCTTTCGGACGGCCTGAGTATTGATCATGACGATGGCACCGCTGCCCTGTTCTTTCATGGCAGGAATCACTGCCTGGGTCATGTTCATGCTACCAACGACGTTGGTTTGATAAACTTTCTGCCATTCAACCAGGTCTGCATTTTCGATGGGTTCAAAATTGCCGTGGTAATAGGCGCTATTGATCAGGGCATCCACCCGGCCAAAGCTTTTCAGGGTTTGTTCAACGAGGTTGTCGCACTGTGCGCGGTCACAGATATCTGTGGATACTTTCAGAGTCTGGCAGCCTGTACCGAGAGCGGCGATTCTTTCTTCGGCATCATCCAGCTTGGACTGGGTACGGGCAGAAAGGACTACAGCCTTTGCGCCTTCCTGGGCGGCAATCAGCGCCAGCTTTACACCCAGACCCGGGCCGATGCCTGAAACGATTACGACCTTGTCTTTCAATAACATGAGTCACCTTTCTTGTTTTTATTGTTATGAGACGTACTTCTCTCGATAGTCTTCAAAGTCACCGGTCAGCTGCCTTTCAGACAGGCCAAACTGCTCCAGAGAGTATTTATGAGGCGCTCGAAGCTCTCTGCGATTGCTCTCCCGCCACTTTTCAATTTCCGTCACGGCTTCTTCTGTTAATGGCATACCAATGAACTGGTAGATGCCTTCCAGTACTTTCAGAGGATCAGACACCGTGTCCTGGAACTGAACGTCATGGAAGCGGTCAGCAGGCAGCTGCTCACGCACAGCCATACTGTTCTTCAAGCCTGTAGCCATCTTTTCACTCCACTGCTTCCCGGCAGCGAGAGGGTCAGCGGTTTCACTGCTCATTTTCCACAGGGTGAGAACAAAGCTGCAGAGAGAAGGAATAGTTTGCAGTGGGTCACGATGTGTCTGGACGACTCTGGCGTCAGGGAACACTTTGAACAGAACTTCCATAAAGTGCAGGTGATGGGGAGACTTCAATACCCAGCGTTCCCTGTTCTCGCCACGCTGTTTTTTCTGCCACTGCAGGAATTGCAGCAGGACTTTCAGGTATTCATAGCCTTCCGTCTGGTCCTGTTGCGCCAGCCACTTGCCAAACTCGCCAAGGTTGGCGGCTGATTCCGGCGAGGTGCTGAAGAAAGATTGCTCCAGCAAGCTGATTTCTTCGTCAGCCTCAGTAGCGGACATGGGATGAATGGAAGCCAGTTCGGGAATGGCCATCAACATGCCTTCCACTTCTGCTTCGGCAACGCTGATACGCTTGTGGGTTTCCTGCGGATTATTTTCCATTGGTACAGGAAAGCGGGTTTCCCACCAGGCGGCGGAATAAAAGCGGGGATCTGCGGCCAGCAGTCGCTGTAGCAAAGTAGTGCCGGTTCTTGGCAGACCGACGATAACAACAGGCTCTTTGATCTCTTCTTGAAGAATTTCAGGGTACCGCTGGCAATAGTCTTCCAGCTTCAGGCGGGTAACCAGAATCCCAACCAGTCGCTGATGCTGAATCTGCAACCCCATCTCACTGAGGTTGGCTTCTGTATTCAGACCATCAATCAGGCGTGCCAGTGGCTCGCGGAAGCTCCAGCGGCCAAAGTCGCTTAGACCGGTCTGCTCAATCGCCTCAGCCTGTATTTTTTCCAGTGAAAGAGTCATGACTGGCCTCCTTTCAACTCGCTCTGTTTAACGACACGGACTTCCGGATCAACTACCTCTTTTGCGCCCACCCAGCGGAAGCAAAGGGTGCCGTTTTTATGGTCGGCAGTTTCCAGCCAGTTGCCACAGCCCGGGTCATCGTGGGCCAGAACCATTCTGACACTGCCGTCGTCTTTATAGTCAGCCGTATGCTTGTTGATGCAGATCTTGTGGTAACGGTAATCCAGGGATTCCATCCAGTAGTTATTGATCTGCAGGTTCCAGGTTTCGCACTCGGGGATGGAATTGATATCGATGACCAGTGCTTCGTCGTCTTTAAGCTCCCAGTAAGAGTGGTAGTAATAGATGTTCGGATCACCACCCACCGACTGGCAAAGCTTTTGGTCAGCCGCTGGCAGTTCGTTGGGATGCTCAAGGTAGCTTTCCGACCAGTTGGCAAACAGCGTGGCGGTGCCCTGCACGAAGTTTACGGTCTTATTGAGATTGTCTTTGAACTGCTCTGGCGACAAAGGCTCTGGTGCAGAATCGGCATTCAGCCGGTCAATCTTCAGCGTGGCGGGCTTTTCTTCCTGCCGGTCATGGAAGGTCTGGCGGACCGTCACCATGTTGGTATCAGGATCGATGGGCAGCCAGTTACCTTCTTGCGGCGTCTGGCTGAGTATAATGTCAAAGCTGCCGTCGTCGTTCAGTTGCAGGCTCTTGCTGTCCAGAAAGCCCGTCTCGGTCATCTTGCCGTCGCTTTCGTAACCGCCTTTCTGGGTGCGGAAGCTCAGGTAGTGAACGGTATTTCTCTGGCCGTGCAGTACATATTCATTCCTGCCATTCAGTCGGGCTGACATGTAGAGGTTATCGGGGTTGTCGGCGCCGATCTTGGCGGTCTCGTGAGAGGGGAGGAAAAAGCCGGGGAAATCGGGGTCAGAGAACTCCATGTGCATTTCCAGGCCAATGCGCAGTAGCCGGGTCAGGTAGCGATAGCCTTCCGCACGGTTGAACTCATCGTTGGGTGCTTCCGGTCGCAGAACCTGCTGGCCTGCAGCTTTCAACCGGTCACAAAAGTCATCCCAGGCGGTCGTTACGTCGGTCATATGTCCACCTTTTCTTATTGTTTTTTTAGTCGGCATATAGTGACACGTTTTTCTGCTTTCTGGCTACTTGTAAAAGACAAGTTTCTACGGCGCGAGGCCGCATTGTGCAGGGCTTGACTATTTAAAGTGCACGGCGGGAAGGAACGTCAGCAACTGTTCTGGTGGAAGTGCTGATACCATCCTGCGACGATGTAAATAGAATGCCGCGCACTTTGAAGGAAATCAGTCGGAGCCATTCTATGACAGCCCCCATGTACACCCGTTTTGCCAGCGAATACGAAGCTGCCATAGTGGACAATGTTTACAATGCCCATCTTGAGCGTCCTTCACTGCTGTCGATGTTGCCGGAGCTGGAAGGCAAGTCCGTTCTGGATCTGGGCTGTGGTCCTGGCGTGTACGCTGAGTATCTGATGCTGCAGGGTGCCACTGTCACTGCCACAGATATTTCTACGGAAATGGTTGAGATCGTAAAAAACAGGTTTGGCGGCCGGGTCAGGAGTTATGCCCATGACATGGGTGAAGGTCTGCCGAAAGAAGGTGATAACAGCTACGACCTGGTTATCTGCCCGCTGGCCATTCATTACTTAGAAGATCTAAGTCTTTTATTTGCTGATGTCCGGCGGGTACTGAAAGACGATGGTGCTTTTGTCTTTTCAACCCATCACCCAATGAATGATTTCCAATGCTCCCAATCAGGAAATTATTTCGAACGGGAACTCATCATCGAGGAATGGGACACTATCGGCCAGCCTGTAGAAGTGCAGTTTTACCGTCGATCCCTGACTGACCTGTTCAGAGCAGTATCCGCTGCAGACCTGTATGTGGCTGACCTGTATGAAGGTAAACCGGCAGAAGCGATGAAGGAAGTTTCGCCGGAAAACTATGAGTACCTGTCCAGGAATCCGAACTTTATTTTCTTCAAGTGCCAGCCAATCGCTTAGTGAATCCCGGGCGGTATTCACCGCCCTGACTGCAGACTTTCAGCTTCCCTGGCCAGGGCCCGGATACAAAACTGTAGCGGGCCCTCCATGTATTCGCCGGGCTGTAATGAGTTGTCGTTGTTGCAATGTATAGCCAGCGCAAATCCGTGCAGGTAGTCCACTAATAGATCCAGAGCGTCTTTCAGGATCTTCTCATTAAGAGACAGAGGGGTTAGGGCTGTATAGAACCTTTCAATGAAAACCTGGGCTGGTCCCGGGGATGACATCGACAGCATGGTTTCCAGCAGGCCCGCATGGTCTATTAACAGGTTCAGGTAGCTGTGACACAACAGCGTTAGTTCTTTCTGCCAGTCTCCGGTACCTGAGGGTTCATAAATATCTTCAACCAGTGAAACCGTCACGGCTTCCAGCAGCGCCGTCTTGTTAGAGAAATAGTAATAAATAGCCATGGCATCAACGCCCAGCTCTCCGGACACACGACGTATGCTGGGTACCTTTTCCTCTTCCAGCATCAGCCGTCTGGCGCATTGAACTATCTTTGCTCCGGTCAGATTGCCCTGCATCTGGGGCGGACGCCCCCGTTTTTTCCCCTTGACCACCATAACGGACCTCATTAAAATCGCGCCAAATTCTACAATGTAGAATATTTTAGTAAGAAAGGCTTTAATGAAGCAAATTATGGCAGTCTGAAGCGACTCATCTATCTTGCATGGTGAGCCTGGAGTGCCTGGTTTGCTGGAGAATACATGTCCAATATCGTTTACATTGCTACCAGCCTGGATGGCTATATTGCTGACAGCGACGGCGGCCTGGACTGGCTGCAGACAGTTCCTAACCCCGAGCATGATGACTTTGGCTTTGCCGAATTCATGGCCGGGATCGATGCCCTGGTGATGGGGCGCAATACGTTTGATGTCGTGTGTGGCTTTGGTGGCGAGTGGCCATACCCAAAGCCGGTCTTTGTGCTCAGCTCATCTCTGAAAGAGATTCCTGCCGAATACAAAGATAAGGCTGAGTTAGTCTGTGGTTCTCTGAAGGAAGTGGTGGAATCCCTGCGTCAGAGAGGTTTCAACAACCTCTATACTGATGGTGGCAAAACCATTCAGAGCTTTCTGCAGGCCGGTATGATCGATGAAATGATCATCACCCGGATTCCGATTCTACTTGGTGGTGGCATCCCCTTGTTCGGCTCCCTGCCCGAACATATGACCTTTGAGCATGTGGGCACAAAGGTTCTGTTGGATGCCCTGGTGCAGAGCCACTATCGCAGGACAGGATCCAGCAGTTAACAAGAGCCTGCGAATGATCTGACAGTCACTACACTCTACTGGCGCTTGCAGCAGTGGCAATACAGTCTTTCAGGGTGCAGGTGATTTATGAACAGCAGTGTCAGTCGTCGCGGCTTTATGAAGTTTCTGGCGGGGAGCCCGTTACTGGCTTCCCTGGCCTGTTCTGGCAGATGAAACAGACCACCCACAAAGTGGATGGCTGAAACCAGTTCTACCGACGTTTAATGACTGGAGAAAACAGCCTGCTCCCCATCCAGGGTGTAGCTGATCACATGGTAGGCATCCTTGCGATCTCCATACTCCATACCCGGCGATCCCATTGGCATTCCCGGTACGGCAATGCCCCTGATGGCGGGCTTTTCTGTCAGCATGCGCTTGATGTCGGAGGCTGGCACATGCCCTTCGACTGCGTAGCCATCGACAAAGGCGGTGTGGCAGGAGCCCATGCCGTAGGGCAGATTAGCCTGCTGTTTGTATTTGCCTACATCCTGAACATTGTGGCTGGTAACGCTGAAGCCGTTCTCTTCCAGGTGCTTTACCCATTCAGAGCAACAGCCGCAGGTTGGGGATTTATAGACAGTAATTTCCTGAAGCTGTTCAGCCGCAAAACTCACCAAGGGGCTGATAGCAAGAAAGGTGCTGGCAATCAGTGTTCTTATTTTCATGTTTGCCTCTGTTTTATGGGTTTGGGTAGGCGTCATGTATTGTACGGCATCTCCACATCTTAACCCTTGTCAGACTGGTAGTAACTCAGAAACATCGCGACAGCCTGTTCGGCGATATGCTGTCGTTGAGCTTCGTCAGGTACGGGAGCCAGCTTCAACATCTGTGGCCAGAAACTGCTGCCTTTATACAGGCTGTGCAGCTGCGTACTGGCCAGTTCAAGGTCCAGCGGTTTCAATCGCTTATCATCCATGGCTGCCTTGAGCCAGCGAATCATGGCCGTTTCCTGTTGAGTCAGCCGGGATATTTCTTTCTGCAGTGCATCGGCGTTGTAGAAGTAGTAGCCAAAAGCTACACGCATCAGGTCGATGTACTCAGGACGGCAGGCGACGTCCATTTCAGCCCTTACCAGCGCCAGAAGCTGGGGAGACAGTGGCTGGTCCGGGTTATAGACGACGTCGATCTCCTGCAGCGCCTCCTGCCACATTTCAGTCATCAGATGGAGAACCAGCGCATCCTTGGTGGCGAAATGGTTGTAGACGGTACGTTTGGAAACCTGCGCCATGGCCGCCAGGGTATCCATACTTGTACCTTGCACGCCATATTCCTGAAAAGCCTGCCTGGCGGCGGTCAGGATAGCCTGGCGCTTGAGTTCACTGCGGGTCGCTTTCTTGAGTTCAATCACGGACTTTACTGCCCTGTCTGTCGATAATCCTATTTTACACTGACTGGTTTACTTTTTTAAGATTGGATGTAAACTGCACTGTATAGTTTACATGGTAAGCCAATGAAATTTGCCCGGATATTCCTTTGGGGAGTCGCACTGATGTCTTCTGTCTCAATACCTGTATCAGCTGCCACTGAAGGCTCGGTAAACGAGTCTGGAAAATTCCTTAACAGCGAGGTGCGCTATCGCACCACCTTCAGCAATACAGTTGAAATTGCCAAAGCCTTCATCAGGACCAACAGGGAAGAGCCTGCACCTAAGCAGGCCCTGCCTGTGCGCGAAATTCCTGCTGAGGAGTTGCAGGATCGCGTGGAGCCAGTGTTATACCGTCTGGGGCACTCTACTGTGCTGATCCGCCTTGATGGAGAGTACCTGCTCACGGACCCGGTCTTCAGTAATCGTGCTTCGCCGGTACAGTGGCTTGGACCAAAACGGTTCCATCAAAGCCCGATCAGTATTGAGGATTTACCGGAACTGAAAGCCGTTATTATCAGCCATGATCATTACGATCATCTTGATAAAGCTTCTGTTCTTGCTCTGGAGGGAAAAGTTAAGCGCTTTATCGTACCGCTGAAAGTGGGAGATCATCTGCGTCGCTGGGGAGTAGAAGACAGCAAAATAACAGAACTGGACTGGTGGGAAGGTACAGGTTTCGGCAGCCTGACCATTACAGCAACACCTGCCCAGCATTTTTCTGGCCGTGGACTTCTGGACCGGGATAAAACCCTGTGGGCCAGCTGGGTGATTGAAGGAGAACAGGCAAAGCTGTTTTTCAGTGGTGACTCCGGCTATTTCTCAGGCTTCAGAGAGATTGGTGAACGCTTTGGCCCCTTCGATGTCACCATGATCGAAATCGGCGCTTACAATGAGCTGTGGAAGGAAATTCACATGCTGCCGGAAGAGGGTGTCCAGGCCCATGTCGACCTGCAGGGAAAGGCCATGCTGCCCATCCACAACAGCACCTTTGACCTGGCGCTCCATGACTGGTTTGAACCACTGGAGTCTGCTTCAGAGTTCGCCGGGAGACGTAACGTAAACCTGCTGACGCCTGTCATAGGTGAGGCTGTTTCGATCTCTGACCCGAAAAGCAAAAGAAGCTGGTGGCGCGAAGTTTCAGGAAATCAGTCAGAGGCCGGAAGTAAAGAGGCTCCAGCGCTTTGAGCTGATACAGCTTGCAACATTTCGATACAACACAGCCAAGCCTTCTGTCTGCCGCCATGGTTCAATGACCATGATATGCAGTACGTCTGGGGGAATCGGTTGTGTTGTTTCGTTATACCGCTGTACTGACTGTTATGCGTACAAGAATTGTACGCAATCCACTTGTATGGAAAGCCATCTCCTGTTCAATTCCCTGAAGAGATGGATCCCGTACACTCCCCGCAGGGGGCTGAAGCCCAATGAAACGAAAAGCTATATTTAAACTTGCTCGCTCGGGTGTCCCCACATCCGTGGTTCGGCGTAAGGTCCGGTTACGCTGGAGGTCGATTCCCCTACTCCACCCATAGCTCCCGGAGTCAGTTCCCGGGCAAACCAGCACTCCAGAGGTGCCTGAGTTTTTACAGGCGGAAGAACCTTATGAGGAGTACTGTAGCGTTTACCGTAGTGGAACGGCTGACCCATAACAAAGATCACGTCAGCGTCCAGCTGTTTTTCAGCTTCTTCCATCAGTCGGGTGGCGTACCCTTTACCCTGGTATTCCGGCAGTACGGCCAGGGGAGCCAGTACGTAACACTTAAGATGTGGTGCCGCATCGATGGTTATCGGGGTGTAGCATGCGTGTGCCACGCCCTCATAGACGATAGAGAAACTGCCGTCTGCAATCAGGTTGTCGGCAAAGTCGGCGTACAGTTTCGCGTGCCGTTCGTCATAGAGACCGCCAGCGGCAGCGAAGGCTTCGTATTGAATTTCGTGTGGTGTTTTCATTTCAGTTTCTCAAAACCCAGAAGTAATAAGTATTTCTTAACGAACCGATCTTTGATGGTTTCCAGCGGATAATCATCTTTGGCAAACACATAATTCAGAGCGATGCCATCGATCTCGGCGATTAACATATGGCTGTCAACAATACCCTCTGCCGAAGGTATATCCCGTAAGATTGACTGGAACTGCGCCATCATCAGCTGGTATCTGTCGTCAATTAAATCCTTCAAAACCACTCGCATCGAAGGCTGGCAGAGAATCTGGAATTCAAATTGGTGAGACAACCGCTTTTCAGGCAAAGCCATCGACAAAAAAATCTGCTCCAGAAGGTTCACTAATCTTTCTACAGCAGGTAGTCCTTCATTAAGAGGGTCGATATTGTCGTCTGCCTCGTTAATAACCTCAGCCATATGGATGAAGACTTCTCTGAGCAATTCATCCTTATTTTTAAAGTGATGGAAGACTGCACCTTTTGATACCCCTGCGTGCTCGCAGATGGCTGAAATAGGGGTCTTCTCATAACCCTGTGTTGCAAACAGTTCAATGGCTGACTGAATGATTTGCTGCTTTTTGCCCATAGGATTCATTACCTGCTGCGAAACATACCGTTTGGTCGGTATGGCGAGTACAGTATTCAAAATGATCAATATTAGCAAGCAGTGGTTTTTACGGAGGGCTTCCGGGAGGCCATGTCTTGTCTGATTGCACAACTGATGCTCTTAAGCGTTTAAAAAGTAAAAAACTGATCAGTTCAAAATAAGCCAACCCTATCGTGTAAAGCAGTTGGGAGCTGCTTCCGTTCGATCACAAATGGTGTAGCGCTAACGAAGCCTTATTCATCCTCTAAATACTTATACGACTGACGGAAAATCCAGCGTACAAGTGCAGGATCAGGCAGCAATACTATATTTCTATTTTTCTAGAAATATAGTTGACGGTTCTGGAAAACGGGTTAGAATGCGCACCATGAATCAGGATATAGCTGCAAAACGACTGGCGGAGCTGGGCAATGTCACCCGGTTATGCATCTTCCGGTTGCTGGTGAAAGCGGGCACCCAGGGGCTCACCGTGGGTGAAATACAGAGCAGGCTGGAGATTCCCGGCTCAACCCTGTCGCATCATATCAGTCGGCTGATGTCTGCTGACCTGGTGAGACAGCACCGGGAGGGGCGCATCCTGCACTGTGTCGCAGAGCTGGAAGCTGTGGAGGAACTGGCGTCGTTTCTGCTGTCAGAATGTTGCAGCCTGGGTCAGTGAACAACGACAGTTGTCACTTATAGGATGGCTTATTTTGTAATAGAAGCATGACAGACTAGTCGCCTGACTCGTTCTACTGAACTTTATGCTCGACCGCTACTCTCGGTCAGGCTCCTGGCGGATAAGCCGGTGTAGTCTGTTATTTTTTTAATCTTATTATTCGATTATTCTGGAAATATAGATGTGAATGCAGAACTCACTATGAAGGCTGACCAGGCCCTGGAAATGTTCCTGTTCCTGGCGACAGAACTGACACTGCTGTTTCTATTGATCAGCTTTGTGATCGGCATCATTCTCGACTTCATGTCGGCCAAGCGCATTCAGAGCATTCTCGGTTCGAAAGGCGGTAAAGGTTATATCTCCGCCGGCTTGCTGGGGGCGCTGACGCCTTTCTGCAGCTGTTCAACCATTCCCATGCTCAGTGGCCTGCTGAAAGGCAGGGCCGGATTTGGGCCAACCATCACCTTCCTGTTCACATCGCCACTGATGAACCCGATTATCGTCGGACTGTTCCTGGCGACCTTTGGTCTTAAGGTGACGGTTGTTTACCTTGCCATCGCCCTCGTGGTTTCCGTTCTGGGTGGCTATGTACTGGAGAAGCTTGGCTTTGAGCGATATGTACGACAGGAGTATGTGCATGGAGAAAGTACTGCTGGCTGTGGTCAAAGCTCCGGCTGCGGTGATAGCCAGCCAGCATCTGGATGTGGTGGAGTTGAAACAGCATCCAGCAGCTGTTCTTCCGAGCCTGTGTCTGCATGCGGAGATGAAAAAACAGCTTCCGGCTGCGGTTCTTCCAGCCCGGTAAGCAACAATCGCTGGAGCCGTATCTGGGCGGAAACCTGGAAGCAGTTCAAGAAGCTGTTCCCGATCCTGATGCTGGGCGTAGGTATTGGCTCTCTGACCTACGGCTTTGTTCCAGAGAACTTTATCGCTCAATACGCTGGTTCAGATAACCTTCTGGCGATACCTTTCGCGGCGGTGATTGGTGTGCCACTGTACATTCGTGCGGAAGCGATGATTCCCCTGGCGTCAGCACTGGCTACCAAAGGTATGGGCATGGGGGCGCTGATGGCCCTGATTATTGGCAGCGCCGGCGCCAGTCTGACGGAAGTGATTCTGCTGAAATCCATGTTCCGTAACCAGATGATTGCCGCCTTCCTGCTGGTGATCTTCACCATGGCAGTTTCTGCCGGGGTCATCTTTACCCTGATCTAAAGCTAGGAGCCTGACCGAGAATAGCGGTCGAGATTAAAATTCAGTAGAACGAGTCAGATTTTTCGTTGGATTTGTGCGAATAGTTGACCTATTTAATCAAA
>JBPCXN010000228.1:0-13752 GCA_051008495.1 Endozoicomonas sp.
TTGTTGAGAACTCCATCAAAATAGCCTGCAGCACCTGGCTGAGAGGCTAAGGAATAGAAACAGAAAAAAAGTACAACCTGGCCTTTCATGAGTCCGCCCTGTTTTTTATACGCAGACAGATATAAAGTAGCCGAAAATACGATTCTTTTTGCCTAAACGTCCGTCATACCAAGAGGTAGGCCATGCTCAGCCAGACCATGATCGATAAGCTCAACGAGCAGATTAACCTGGAGTTCTATTCCTCCAACCTGTACCTGCAGATGGCTTCCTGGTGCGAGGCCCAGGGCCTGGAAGGCTGTACGGCATTCCTGCGCCGTCATGCCCAGGAAGAGATGGAGCACATGCAGAAACTTTTCAACTACGTCAACGAGACCGGAGCCATGGCCATTCTTGGCGCCATCGCGGCACCTCCTCATGAATACGCCTCCGTCAGGGATGTATTCATGAGCACATACGAGCATGAGTGTGAAGTGACACGACGCATCAATGATCTGGCGCACACCGCATTTACAGAGAAAGACTACAGCACCTTCAATTTCCTGCAGTGGTACGTTTCTGAACAGCACGAAGAAGAGAAACTGTTCAAGACCATTCTCGACAAAATCGACATGATCGGCCTTGAGAACAAAGGGTTGTACTACATTGATCAGGAAGTGGCCAGACTCGTTACGGCCATGCCAGCCGTTGGAGCAGCCTGATAACCAGAAGTTGTAGGCCGGATTAGGGCGTAAGCCCGTAATCCGACAATGTCCGACAATGCTAAACACGGCTTTGAGAGATGTCGGATTACGAACCTGACGATTCTAATCCGACCTGCAACCCAAAATAAGCAATATCACACCAGTTCCAGAACCTTATCCACCAGCTTCTCAATACCACTGGCGGCTTCGGCAATACTGCCGGCCAGCATGTAGGCGGGCGTTGTCACCAATTTGCGTGATTCGTCAACCACAATGTCATCCACCGGACAATTCACGTGACTGACACCTGTCTTTTCCAGGGCTTCAGCAGTTTCCGGATCATTGCCAATAGTGGCGCGTACTCCCTCACCATAAATCCTTCCGGCCATTGCCGGTGATATGCACATCAGTCCCACGACCTTGCCTGCTTCCGCGAAGGATTTAGCGGCAGCCAGAACGTCCACCTGAACTCTAAGTTCAGCACCGCTGATAGCAAAGTCCGAGAGATTCTTGGCAGCACCGAAGCCACCCGGCAGAATCAGGGCATCAAAATCTTCAGCTTTAAGGTCTTTAACCGGTTTCACTTCCCCACGGGCTATCCTGGCCGCCTCAACCAGCACATTGCGGCTTTCATCCATTTCATCGCCGGTCAGGTGATTGACGACATGGTGCTGACTGATATCAGGGGCAAAGCATTGATAGCTGGCTCCCCTGCGATCGAGGCTCAGCAAGGTGATAACGGCCTCATGGATTTCCGCCCCGTCATAAACGCCACAGCCTGACAGGATCACAGCTACGTTTCTGGACATAATCTTTCCCCTCTCCATCATGATGCTCTCCTATGGAAGGTTACTGCGACTAGTCAGCCATATCTACTGCCGGGAACGGGGGGGAAAGCCGGTGGTAAAGGATTTTTACTAGAATAAAAGACTGATCCACCGGGAAAGTACACAGAGCTTGAGACGACTAGCCATTCTTAGGCTCCTGAGCCTTTCCATCATGATGTTTTCCGCCGGCCTGGTAACCGGCTGGTGGCTGCATAATAAAATGCCCGCCAACCAGACAGCTCCTCTGGTGATTTATCCTGAAAACGCCTGGAGCCCTCCGCCGGGCTTTCTCCAGCTGCCTCAGCCCCGAGAACACGCCGCTATATCAGCCGACCTGCTTGAATTCGAGCAGATGCTGGACGAACAGCGCTACGATGATGCCCTGGTTATTTTCCAGCGCCACGAACGGCTGGACTCTGAGCTTTCCTACAAATTACGCCGAATGCTGCTGAATACTCTCGACCAGTGGGCTGCGCAAGGAGAGAGTGAAAGGGTGGTCGAAGCACTGGAACGGTTCGGTGAGTATTACTATCAGGACCTGGAATTACAAAAGCGACTGGCCAAAACCCTGGAAGAACAGCAGGAGCTGGCCAGGGCCATAGAAGTGCAGCTGACATCCCGCTCATTCGCCTCCAGGGCAGAAGATGTCAACACCCTGGACGACAGCATTCATCGACTCAGCCGGGAACTGTTCAAACAGAAACAGAAGGCTCTGCAGCTCGATGAAACCCTGGGGCTTTATCAGAAGCTCTCAATGCTTGAGCCCGACTACGGTTTTTACCGCTTTGCCCTGGCCGAAAGCTATCTCGCCCTTGATGATCTTATGAGCGCCATCCGGGAACTGGAAATCCTGCAGATTGATCCGGAATTTGGCCGAAAGGCCGCCAACATGCTGGCAGCTCTGCTACCCCCGGCTCCCGAAGAAATAGAGGAACAGCCTGTAGGCCTGGTGCCACTGATTGGCACTGGCCGTCATTACATGGTGGATGTTACGGCTGGCCGCAGAAGCAGCGCCCGACTTTTAATCGATACCGGTGCCAGTCTCACCACCCTGCCACCGGAAACCCTGAGCGAGCTGCGACGACAGAAACAGGCTGTGCGAGTCGGCCATGTAGACCTGAAAACCGCCAACGGTTTGCTCTTCTCTCCCCTGTACCGTCTCAAGGAACTGCATATCGGCAACTTTATTCTCAAAAACCTGGAAGTGGCTGAACTGGACCTGATGGGCACTGGGCAGGCTGACGGATTACTGGGCATGAATGCTCTTGGACAATTCCACTTCCAGATCAACCAGGACCGCAATACTCTGACCCTGCAACCCAGGCACTGAGCTCCCAGAGTGTGTTACCCGTGTGCTGTCACCCGGTAACAACGGTGGGTACAGGTAACAAAAATTGATCTGGATCAATACGATTTGCTTAAGAAAATCCCACAACTCGTTGATTTATAAACTGTTTACAAAAGTTGGCACAGCAAGTGCTATCTAATTGGAAAATAAAAATAATAATTCAAGCTTCAGGTTCCAATAACAATAACCATAAAGACCTGACAAGTTGATTGTTTTGAGGGATGGCTCCAGGCCAGCCAGTAAAATAATCAACTTGCCGATTACCCTGGTGGGCGACAATAACAATAAAAAATGGCTTCACTGGACACGGGGGAATTGACTTCCCCCGTTTTTATTTTTCCCTCTGTCGAACACTCTTCGAGTTCCCCGGAACCAGCCAGGACTCTCCCGCTGAAAAGTTCCTGCACCGCCATGAAATACACCATGGCTGTTTCATATCGGGCCGGGGTGCTATGATGTACGCCAGACTGGAGGGAGTCCTAATTCTGCCTGACAGTCACGGAACAACTGGAAACCTTAATCAAGACTTCATGCAGAAATCATCATGTTAGGCACCGAATTAGTAGAACTGGTGTCGGGACCCGTACTTTTATTCTTCTGTATTGCTGCCGTCGTTGCTTTGATCATCTGGCGCCGAAATAAAAGGATCGAAACTGAGCCTGACAGGGATGATCCCTCTCCCGTGACCGAGCCTCGGGAGCAGACATCGCCTGCCCGAAAGGAAATCCCCAGGGAGAGACACCCTGTCTCCCGCAAAGAGATCAGCGAAAACGCCCTCAAGGTTCTCTACCGGCTCAACAGCAACGGCTACGAAGCCTACCTGGTAGGCGGCTGCATCCGGGATATCTACCTTGGCCTGCACCCGAAAGATTTTGACGTGGCCACCAATGCCACACCGGAGCAGGTTCGCAAGCTCTTTCGTAACTCGCGGATCATTGGCCGACGTTTCAAGCTGGTTCATATCCTGTTTGGTCGGGAAATGATTGAGGTGGCCACTTTCCGGGCCAGCCACAACGAAGAAAATCACAGCCTGGATAAGTCCCGCCATTCGGACTCCGGGCGCATCCTGCGGGATAACGTCTACGGGTCGATGGAAGACGACGCCCTGCGTCGGGACTTTACCGTCAACGCGCTTTACTACACGGGCACTGACTACTCAATCATCGACTTCTGTGGCGGCATCCGGGATATCGAAAAGCAGACCCTGCGCCTGATAGGCGACCCGGTTCGTCGATACCATGAAGACCCGGTGCGAATGCTCAGGGCAATACGCTTTGCCGCCAAGCTCAACTTCAAGATGGACAAAGGCACTTCCGCCCCTATCTTCGACCTCGGACACCTGCTGCGGGATATCCCGTCGGCCAGGATGTTTGATGAAGTGCTCAAACTGCTGCAATCCGGCCAGGGTGAAAAAACCTTTGACCTGCTCAGGGAGTACGGTCTGCTTGCCCACCTTTTCCCGGCCACTGAACAATGCCTGATCAGTGACGACGATCACACAGAAGCACTGATTCGCAGCGCCCTGCGCAGTACAGACAAACGTATTGCCAGGGAGAAGCCCGTTACTCCAGCATTCCTGTTTGCCGCCCTGCTCTGGTCACCCATGCAAAGGTTGGCCCGGGATATCCGGGAACAGGGCGTGCCTCCGATACCGGCACTGCAGCAGGCAGCCATGACGGTGATCGAAAACCAGTGCGCTCACACCGCCATCCCGAAACGTTTCACCATGACCGTGCGGGATATCTGGGACATGCAGTTCCGCCTGGAACGCCGACAGAAAAAGAATATTGACTCTCTTCTGGCACATCCCAAGTTCAGAGCCGCCTATGATTTCCTGGTGCTTCGTGAAGAGTCCGGAGAACAGTTGAACGGCGCAGGTCAATGGTGGACAGAACTGCAGGAAACCACAGAGATTGACCGTGACAGCATGGTTCATTCCCTGCGGAATGAATCTGGCGATGGCCGCAGGCGTCGTCGCAGACGGCCAAGAAAACGTCCTGCTCCCGGCTCCCAGCAAAACCGGAATTCCCCTCAGTGATCACGTCCTATATCGCCCTGGGCAGCAACCTGGAAAATCCCGGGTTGCAGCTGCAGAGGGCCGTAGATGAAATCGACAGCACCGCCGGTATCACTTTAACCGGCTCCTCCAGACTGTATCTCAGCGATCCGGTTGGCCCCGAAGACCAGCCGGATTACTGCAACGCAGTGGTTCGGGTTGATACATCCCTTGAGCCCATCGCTCTTCTGGATGCCATGCAGACCATTGAAAACAATCATGGTCGCGTAAGAACCGTTCGCTGGGGTCCCAGAACCCTGGATCTGGATATTCTGCTCTATGGCGACCAGGTCATTGACAGTGAACGCCTTACTGTCCCCCACTACCAGATGCATGTCCGCAATTTTGTGATTTGCCCGCTGGCGGATATTACTCCGAAACTGATTCTGCCATCAGGGACGGAGATATCCTTTTTAGTCGAGCAGGTGGGTTGTGAAGGCTTGGAAGTCGTCGCTACATCCTATCCGTGGCTCTAAGCTGCATATAGCCTGCACCTCACATTCCTTCTCAGCCAGACTCAGCCCCTTTTCCTGAACCCTCAACATAGCATCAATGACTATTGGAGACATTTGCATTAGGATAGGAGAACACGTTGGAAAGTTCTGCCATTTCTCGAGAGCAAAGCCCGCTGATTGCTGCCCCAGCGAGATAAAGCTTCCGTAATAATTGTTGGAAATAACTAAGCGCCCATCTCCCCCTTTGCTGAGCAAACGTTCCGTTGCAGGGTCATACTCCATTTCGAGCACTGCGTTGCCCTTGGTGTAATGACCTTTCAGGGTAATGCGCTTATACCACTGCCCTATAATATAGTGAGCCCAGCTGTCATTTTTTATCTGTGACTCTTCCAGCCGCCGAAGTTTGCTTAAGCGTAACGTAAGCTCCTGACAATCCAGGTTCTTGATGCTGTCGAGGCGATAGAGCTCTTCCTCCCCCCCCTCTGGTTTAAAGCGTATCGACCAGCTGATGTACGGTATCCCACCCCAGGGAAGATAGCGAACGATCAGATCCGTACTAACCCACTCACTCTTTATGCCAAGCTGATAATCGATATTCCCGCTCCAGTCACCACGATACTGTCCTGGTGGAATTCGGCACTCAGCGTGAAGAGCCTGGGAAGCTATCAACAAGAGCCAGCAAACTGTTACGATGTACTTCACGACAATTACCCCCTTTCAATATCGGTTCAACCGAACATAGATCAACAAAACAGTCACTTCCGGGATTCCCGGCTTCGTTAACGCCCCATTCACACTCCTGACAGCACTGACACTGCTATCTTCATCCCGTATAATCCGCCCCTGAGTTTCATAAGGTCTTTATTGATGGCTAAAATCACCCTGCAAACCCTGGCAGAGATGAAAGAGTCAGGGGAGAAGTTCACCTGTCTCACTGCCTACGATTCCACCTTTGCGAATCTTGTCAGCACTCAAGGGGTTGAAGTCATTCTGGCGGGCGATTCACTCGGTATGGTCAGCCAGGGGCACGGCAGCACTGTGCCCGTCACCATGGATGACATGTGCTACCACACCCGATGTGTCGCCAGAGGCGCCAACGATGCGCTGTTGATGGCAGACCTTCCCTTTGCTTCCTACGCTACTGAAGAGCAGGCCCTGGCCAATGCCACCCGCCTGATGCAGGCCGGTGCCGAGATCGTCAAGCTGGAAGGCGAAAGCTGGCTGCCGCCTATCGTTGCCAAACTCAGGCAACAGGGTATTCCCGTCTGCGCTCACCTGGGCCTGACACCGCAATCTGTTCACGTTCTGGGTGGCTACAAGGTTCAGGGACGGGACACAGATCGTGCCGACCTGATGATCCGCGCAGCGATCGACCTGGAAGCGGAAGGTGCTTCGACCCTTCTTCTTGAGTGTGTGCCGGAAGGGCTGGCCCGGGAAATCACCCGTGCCGTTAAAATCCCTGTAATCGGCATTGGTGCCGGTGCTGACACGGACGGGCAGGTACTGGTGATCTACGACATGCTGAACCTGACCGCTGGACGCAAGCCAAAGTTTGTCAAAAACTTCATGGCTGAAACCGGCTCGGCGCAGGAAGCGGTTGCGGCCTATGTCACCGCAGTCAAAGAAGGCTCATTCCCGGCTCCGGAACACTCCTTTAAATAACACATACTGGTATGAAAACACTTCACTCGATTGCTGAAATTCAGGCGGCAGTTACCGCCTGCAGGGCGGAAGGCAGGCGTATTGGCTTCGTCCCCACCATGGGTAACCTGCACGGTGGCCACCTGACACTGGTGCAGAAGGCCAGGGAACTCTGCGACGTGATCGTGGTGAGCATTTATGTGAACCCGCTGCAGTTTGGTCCCAACGAAGATTACGATTCCTACCCGCGCACCATGGAACAGGATCAGGAACTTCTGATTGAGCACGGTGTCGATCTGCTTTATACCGCGCAGACCACTGAGATTTACCCGGAAGGCAGCGAGAACCATACCCACGTCAGCGTTGAAGTGCTCGACGGTATGCATTGCGGCAAGAGCCGTCCTGGTTTCTTTACCGGCATTGCCACGGTCGTGACCAAACTGTTCAACATTGTCCGCCCTGACCTGGCGGTCTTTGGCGAGAAAGATTTCCAGCAGCTGGCCATCATTCGCAAGATGGTGCGCGACATGTGCATGCCTGTGGAAATCGTCGGCGCGCCCATTGCCCGGGAAGAGACCGGTCTGGCCAAAAGCTCTCGTAATGGTTACCTGACCGTGGAAGAGCGGGAAGAGATAGCCCCGACGCTTTACCGTTGCCTGCGTGAAGCCCGCAAGGCCATTCTGGACGGCGAGCGAGATTATGACCTTGTGCGCAGAAATGCTTTTGCCGTCATGGCCCAGGCCGGCTTCAAGCCTGACTATTTCAACATCAGCAGCACCAGAACCCTGCTGCCTGCCGGACCGGATGAAAGGTCCCTGGTGATTCTTGCCGCCGGCTACCTGGGCAAGGCCCGTCTGATTGACAACATCACAGTCGATCTGTGAATAACACTTTTTGACGGGCAGTGTTTCGCTGCCCGCTCATTTAACTCTAGAATTCCCCTCCACAGCTAGAGGTATGACCGTGACTGCTATCAGCCCTCTGAAGCACCTGGCTTCATCCGCGAAACTGGAAGATCTGCAAAAGCAGATGTCCGGCACACACCTGCGTGACCTGTTTGCACAGGACGCTGGGCGTTTTGACAAGTACACCCTGGAAGCCGCCGGCCTGTTCCTGGACTACTCCAAGAACCTGGTCAACGACGATGTTATGGCAACCCTGATGCAGCTGGCGGAAGAAGCCAGACTGCCTGCCGCCATCAAGGCCATGTTCAGCGGCGAAAAGATCAACAACACAGAAAAACGCGCTGTGCTTCACACGGCCCTGCGCAACTTCGGTAAAGAGCCGGTCATGGTAGACGGCGAAGACGTCATGCCTATGATCCGTGACACCCGCAAGCGCATGAAGGAACTGACCCAGACCATTCACAAGGGCGAATGGAAAGGTCATACCGGCAAGTCCATCAGGCACATTGTCAACATCGGCATCGGTGGTTCCTACCTGGGCCTGAAAACCGCCATCAACGCCATGACACCTTACCACGTGAAAGGCCTGGAGCATCACTACGTAGCCAACATTGATCCCAACGAGATCTCTGAAGTCTTCGGCAAGATTGACCCGGAAACGACTCTTTTCATCGTCGCTTCCAAATCCTTCGGTACCCTGGAAACTCTGCAGAATGCCCAGGCGGCCCGCAAGTGGATGCTGGAGCAGGGCTGTGCGGAAAAAGATATCCGCAAGCACTTCGTGGCCATCTCCACCAACCTGAAAGCCATCGACAAATTCGGCATCGCCCAGGAAAACACCCTGCCCCTGTGGGACTGGGTTGGCGGCCGCTACTCCCTGTGGTCCACCATTGGCCTGATGATCAGCCTGGTCGTGGGTTACGATAACTTTGAGCGTATGCTTCAGGGTGCCGGCGAGCTGGACAAACACTTCGCCGAAGAGCCTATGGAAAAGAACATGCCTGTAATCCTGGGCATGCTGGGTGTGTGGTACCAGAACTACTTTGGTGCAGAGTCCCACGCGGTGATTTCTTACGATCACTTCCTGCGTGACTTCCCTGGCCACCTGCAGCAGATGGATATGGAAAGTAACGGCAAGCGTGTCCGCCAGGACGGAACAACTGTTACCCACCAGACCGGCGCAGTGATCTGGGGCGGAACCGGCACCAACGACCAGCACGCTTATCACCAGCTGCTGCACATGGGTACACGACTGATCCCTGTAGATTTCATTGCACCGGCCTCTTCTCATAATCCGCTGGGTGAACAGCACCCATGGCTGTTTGCCAATGCCGTAGCCCAGAGCCAGGCGATGATGCAGGGCAAAACCCTGGATGAAATCCGCGATGAACTGGCAGCTTCCGGCATGGCTGCTGAAGAAGTTGAGCGACTGGCGCCGCACAAAGTGGTACCGGGCAACCGCCCCAACAACATGATCGTGCCTGAGAAAATCACACCGGAAGTGTTTGGCGCACTGATCGCCCTGTACGAACAGAAAGTCTTCGTCCAGGGTATCCTGTGGGAAATCAACTCTTTCGATCAGTGGGGTGTTGAGCTGGGCAAGGTGCTGGGCAACCAGGTCTTTGACCGCATCTCTGATAAAGGCGACACTACCGACCAGGACAGCTCCACTAACGGGCTGGTTAACCGCTTTAAGCAGTTCAATTCTTAATACCGAAACAATAACGGCGCCGATTTGGCGCCGTTGTTTCTTATACTCCCGGTGACTGCCTCATTGCTGAACCAGACTGGTCAACAAGTCGCCTTCATCGTCATCATTTCCCTGCCGCTCAGGATGTATGATTCGATCAATGGTTCGAACATACTGGCCCAGTATCGAACTGTCGGAACCGAACTTCTCCAGAAGCACTTCGGCGCAGGCATACATGGCCTTTATTGCTTTTACCTCTGTTTGCCTTGCACCCTGATAGTTGCCTTCTATCTCTTCGAGCTCTTGGGTCAGATGATTCACTTTTGTTCTCAACAGGTTTCTCTCAGCCTGAAACTTCTCTGCCTCATTCTCGGTTTCGTCATAACGAACCCTTAGAGACATCAAGCGATCGCTAGCTTCTGACCAGTCACTGTGCATACGGCCATAGTCCTTACCCTTATCGCAGAGCTGCTCCGTCAGCTCTGCCAATTCTTTATCTTTTGCTCTCTCCATCTCCAGGATCTTTCTCTCATGTTCCCTCTGGGCCTCACGGAGCCTTTGCTCACTGTCACTCACTTCTTTATTCAGTTGCTTAATACTCTTTTGTAACCCGTCATTGATCACTTCTTGAGCTTCCAGCGTCCCTATTTCATCCATAGTGAGACCAGTCTGGGTGCTCATGTTTCTGGTCTCTACCTCAGGGACGGATATCGATGCAAGAGTTTGTGGCGGCAAAGATTCAAGTCCATCTTCATTGTAACCCTGTCGCCAGCTCTGAAGAGCATCTTCTTCTGCCTGTAATGATTCCAGGTTTCGCTCAGCCCATTCACCATTATGCCCGAACACCTTCACCGTATTTGCCATGCTAGCCGCCTGCGAAGTGATACTCTGGGTCATGAACTGTCGCTCATTCAGCTGCATTTGGGCCAGAGCAAGGTCCCGACGAAGCTGATCCAGTTCAAGCTCCATTTCTGTCAGCTCTTCTCTGCTTCTGGCCTTCTCAAGTCTGGCGTTCACTTTCTGTAATTCCGCAGTCAGCTTATCGATGGTTGCTTTTTGTTCTGTATTGATCGTGGAAAGTTTTCCGATCTCCGCCTCATGAGATTTCACAAGAAACGCCTGTTCCTCCACTGCTGCTTCAACCTTGCCGGTCAGCTCATCAATCGTATTCTTCATTTCACGAGCCTGGGCTGCCATATCAAGCTCGAGTTTCATCGCCTCTTCTTCGATTCTTACATTTTTACTTAATACGTCATCGAACTCACCGTCACGCCTGTCCCGCAGGCTCGTTAGCCGATCATCAGCGTATTGGGCGCGATCATCAGCATGCTGGGCCCGTTGCATAGTCTGATCAAGCCTGGCTTTGAGTGTGGCCAACTCACTGTCGCTTTCTTTAAGACGCTTGTTTAACCGTGCTTTTTGTTTATTCAGCTTTGTGATTTCTGTGCTTGTCGTGTACTGCAATTCATCAAATGCATGACGGTGTCTGAGCCCCATTTCCACATTCAGGTTACGCATCTCATCAACCTGCTTCTGGAGGCTGGCTACAGAAGCCTTCCACTTGACTGCCTGAGACTGCATTATTTCGATGCTGGACTTCAGCTCGGTGTTTTGGCTTTGTTCAGCTTGCACTTTTTCCTTAAGCTCATCGCGCTCAGATTCCACTTCGACCAATTGAAGCAGCCTTTGTTCCATTTTCTCCACTTCACCTTTAGCATCACTGACTTGAGAACCAAGCATACTTTCAAGCTCAGATACTTTTCTTTGCGACTGCTGCAGGCTGGTTTCCATTTTTGTCAGCTTTGCCTGCCAGGCATCCAGAGAGGTTTTCAACTCCCGCCTTTCTTCCGTTAGAGTGGCAGCCTCTTCCTTAACTTCATCAAGCTCTCTTGCCAGACTTTCAACCTGTTTTTCACTCTGTCTGGCTTTTCTTTCTGCTGTTCTTCCACTTATCCTCAGCTTTAATGTTTCTGCAGCGGCGCTAGCAACACTCTTTTTCAGCTGCTCCATTTCCTCAATCTTGCCTTTTTGCTTTCTTAAGGCTGTCCGTTCCGTTTCCAGTTCAGACTCAAGCTCTTCATTTCTATGGTTGGCCAGTGAGAGTTTCTCATTCAGTTCTCTCTCTCTGCTCTCAATCTGGGTAAGCTGTTCTTTCGTTGGGGCTTCACTCTGCCAGGCATAGCGCCTTAATTTCGTTAGTGATTCCAGCTCTCTTTGCAAACGAACAACCGACTCTTGCGCTAGTCTTTTTTCTTCTTCAGCTCGTTTAACTTTATCAATAAAAGCATGGCGAATTTTTGCTTCACTTTTTGCTCTACTCTTCACATTGCTTAGCTGTTGAGTCAGATCACCGGCCTGTAATTCCAGCTGCTGATTCTGAGACTGCAACAAGCTCAGTTCAGAAGCTATGCTGGCTTTTTGAGAAGAAACTTCCATCATTTCCTTTCTTGTATAGGTGATGGTTACCTGTTCTTCCTGATACCTCCTGAGGTGTAGATCCAGATTTTTCTGAAGCTGACTGTTGCTTGTTTCCAGTTCTCTAATCTGGGTAAGTGCTCTGGATTGACTTCCATGATACAAGGCCACATCTGATTGGGCAGCTTTCAAATCTTCCTGTAACCATTCCAGATTCTGTTTCAGATGATCGACATGACTGATAAGTTGTCGATTTTGTGTGCTAAGCGTATGTAATTCTAAATCCTTAGACCTTAAATTTTGAGAATAATACTGTGAGGTAGAATGTTGAGTCCTGGCAAGTTGCTCTTGTGCCTGCTGTATTTTCTGATCTTTCTGACTGACTTCCTGCCTCATATGATCCAGATGACTTTGCACTTGTCTGGTTTGCTCTTCAGCAGCCCTTACTGTCTGTCGCATTTGATAGTTTGAATTTCTCTCCGTTTCCAGATTGCTGACTAACTTCCTCAGTTCAGTCATCAGATCAGTGACTTGCCCCTGGGTCCGGGCCTGCCCTAGACCGAGTTGCTCTCTTTGCACTTCCAGTCGCCTCAAGAGTTCCTGAGCTTCAAGGTGTTTGGCTAGCTCTTCTACTACCTCTCCATTAATTTCTTTCACTTCTCTATCGACTTTCTTCTGCAAGCCACCTATGACCGCCTTCAGCTGCAGCATCTCTCTTTCAAACTCTTCCGATGTCTGAATCGCTGCCTCACAAGCCCCTTCCAACTGCTCTTTCTGCGCCAGAGTATGACGATACAGCGGCTCAAAGTTAGCGCCCACAACATAGCCTGGTTTCGCCATGTCTTCTGCATCAACATTTCTCTCTAATACAGGCCGTTGAGGAATTTCAGGGAGATTATTTTCCTCAAGCAGCTTTATTTGCTGTTCCAGTGATTTGCAAACGGCATTGAAAACCTGGTTGTGTTTCTCGAGCTTTGCTGCGCCTGTTTTTTCCAGGGGAGCTTCAAGCGAAGTTGCAGATTGTTGAGAGTTATATTGGTGCCCGGGAGCACCATATGGTCTGTAATCACCACCATATGACATGCGACAACTCCTTTTGTCAGGCTGCATATTGACTTGAATATAGCCGAGATCAGCCGATAACTGCGGACTTGTTCAGGTACAGGGCGATATCCGTCAAATATTAGTCAGCTATCAGTCAACTATCTGAACAGGCAAACTATCGACCCTGTACTCCGTCAGAAATAAAGCTCAGTTTCGCAGCACCTGCCTACGACCTTGGTCATACTCAGACTCCGGGCAAATTCCTGCCAAGCCCTGAGTATTCTTGTATGATGCCCAGGAGCCTGACTGAGAATAGGCAGGTCGGCCTAATGCTCAGAAAGATCGGCCAGATTTTCCACTGAATTTGATTAAATAAGTCAACTATTCGTACAAATCCAGTGAAAAATCTGACTCGACCTACTGCGCTTTATGCTCGACTGCTATCCTCGGTCAGGCTCCTTGCAACAGAACAACAGAGCAGATCACATGATTGACAAGTCCCTCCCCCTCACTGATATCCACCGTCACCTGGACGGCAATATCCGTCCGGCCACAATCCTGGCGCTGGGCCAACAGCACAGCCTGAAACTGCCGGCGGACAATCTCGATGATTTGATCCCCCATGTTCGCGTACTCAGCAACGAGCCTGATCTGGTGAGCTTCCTCACCAAACTCGACTGGGGTGTGAAGG
>JBPCXN010000229.1:0-3091 GCA_051008495.1 Endozoicomonas sp.
TTGTTGACAATAAGAGCGTTAGTTTGCTCGTCAGGGCAGTGGGCTGCGTTCTGGTCAAAGATGAACCGTTATGGTTTTCCCGTCGCACACAATCTCACTCCAGTACATTAATCAGGCAGCACACCCCTTCGATCTTTCATGAGCATTACAACAATGATGAAACGGGGTGCATATTCTGGCGAAGCGTGAACACCTATTCTGGTAAGTCGTGAACACCTATTCTGGTTTAGCGTGAACACTCATTCTGGTAACTCGTGAACACTTTTGGCTGATTTCCAGAATAGGTGTTCACGATCCAGAATCACCGTTCACGCTTCCAGAATTTCTTTTTTTCAAGAGGATATTTCATCTCTTAAGCATTGATTTCATAGAACTTCTGCCGCTCTACCTTTGAGTGACATCACAAGGAAAGGCGGCATGTTAGTCAAAAACGGATTATCAATGCGTAAAATCAGAGAAATTCTCAGGCTCAAATACGACTGCAATCTCAGCATTCGCCAGATTTCAGCCAGCACCCGAGTCAGCGTTGGAGCTGTCACCAAATACCTGCAATTCTTTGTTAAATCAGAACTGAACTGGCCTCTTCCTGAGGAGGCTGACGACACCTTTGTCATCAATAAACTCATACCGGAATCGGCCAATAATCGCCGGAAAGGGCTGATCGACCCTGACTGGGTTGAAGCTCATCGTGAGCTCAAACGCAAAGGCATGACCAAGCAGTTACTCTGGGAAGAATACTGCCAGACGTATCCCCACAACGCTTACAGTTACGCCCAATACTGCCATCGCTACAGCGAGTGGAGAAAGAAACAGAAACGCTCCATGCGGCAAGCGCACAAGGCTGGAGAAAAGCTGTTTATTGATTACGCCGGTATTACGATATCTGTCGTCAATGGTACTACCGGTGAAGCGCGACAAGCACAGATTTTCGTTGCCGTTCTTGGCGCTTCCAGCTACACCTACGCTGAAGCCAGTTGGGGGCAGTCTCAGGCCGATTTCCTGGGATCTCACGTTCGGGCATTTGAGTTCTTTGATGGCGTACCCGACATGCTGGTTCCGGATAATCTGAAAAGTGCGGTTATCAAAGCCTGTCGGTACGACCCGGAGGTCAACCCTCATTATCAGCACCTTGCTCAGCACTTCGGTGTCTCCATCATGCCGACACGCCCTTACAAACCAAAGGACAAGGCCAAGGTAGAAGTCGGCGTGCAGGTAGTAGAGCGCTGGATATTGATGAAGTTGCGCAATACCACTTTCTTCTCTCTTGCAGAGCTTAATCAGGAGATACGACGTTTACTGGAAGGGCTGAATAGTCGGCCCTTCAAGCAGCAACCGGGTACTCGTCGATTGTCCTATGAACAGCTGGATCGGCCAGCCCTTAAACCGCTGCCCAAACAGCCCTTTGAATACCTTGATTTTAAAGTGGCCCGAGTCAATATCGACTACCACATCCGTTACAAGGATCACCATTACTCAGTGCCTCATGCACTGGTTCGTGAAGAGGTTGAAATCAGAGCAGGCGAACAGGTGATTCAAATTCTCTTTAAAGGAAAACCCGTTACCAGTCACCCCCGCAAGCGCAGCGGAGGGTTTACTACCCAGCCTGAACACATGCCGAAGAGGCATCAGAAACATCAAGCCTGGACACCGGGTAAATTGCTGAACTGGGCACAAAACCTGGGCCCGGATGTGCTCTTGTTCACCCGGCAGCTGCTGGACAGTAAAGAGCATCCCGAGCAGGCTTACCGCGCCTGTCTTGGGCTGCTGAATATGAACAGGGATTACGGTGCAGATCGCCTTAATGCAGCCTGCGCCAGAGCGCGCCATGTTGGAGGTCACCGAGTCCATAACGTTAAAGAAATCCTTCTTGCCGGACTGGATCAAATCCCACTGGAAACACTGGGCTCGAACGACGATGACCGAGTGATCCGAAGCCATGAAAACATTCGCGGCGCAGCCAGTTACGAGTAAGGAGTCGGACATGATAACCCAGACACAAACGCGGCTACGCAGCCTTCGCCTCACCGGAATGGCTAATGCACTCGACGTGCAGAGGGAGCATCCCGGCACCTATGAGAACCTCAGCTTCGAAGAACGGCTGACACTACTGGTCGACCAGGAAGACGCAGAACGAAATGATAAACGACTGGCTCGTTTACTCAGGTCAGCGCGATTAAAGCTGGCAGCTACAGTCGAAGCCATCGACTACGAACAGGCACGAGGCATTAGCCCATCACAAATGGCGACACTGGTCACCTGTGACTGGATACGCAGGAAGCAGAACCTGTTACTGACCGGACCATGCGGAACGGGTAAGAGCTGGCTCAGTTGTGCCTTCGGGCATGGTGCCTGCCTGCGAGGTTACAGTGTTCGTTACTGGCGAATCTCGCGATTGCTTCACCAGCTAACCATTGGTCATGGTGATGGCAGTTACAGCAAACAATTACGGCAGTTAGCCAAGGTTGACCTGCTGATACTGGATGACTGGGGGCTGGAAGCTCTCAGCCAGACACAGCGTAATGATCTACTGGAAATTATGGATGACCGGCACAACCAGAGATCCACCATTGTCGCCAGTCAACTTCCGGTCTCAAGCTGGCATGACAGCATAGGCGATGCAACGCTCGCAGATGCGATTTTAGATCGCCTGACGCACAACGCTCACCGCATTAATCTGAAGGGCGAGTCCATGAGAAAAACAAAAGGAAAACTGGATGACCGTGAACACCTGGACTAAAAATAAGCTCGGGCAATGCTTGAGAGTGGAGAGGTGTTCACGGTAACCAGAATGGGTGTTCACGCTCGCCAGAATACGCACGGGGCGCTTAGCCTACGATCCGGCCATGCTGTTAAAGGTGGTGTTATTTGCCTATTCCCGGGGTATTACTTCGAGTCGCAAGATTGAAAAGTCCTGTCGGGAGAACCACCCTTCGGGCATATGCAGGAAATGGGGCTCACAAAGTCCACCCTGCGAGGGCGTCCCAAGGTGAATGCCCAATGGCAATTAATGTGCGCGTTGCACAATCTTAAGAAAATCCACGGGTATGGCGGTGAACCTTTGCAGCAGCGTATAGCAAAGGTGCAGAAATGG
>JBPCXN010000230.1:0-5686 GCA_051008495.1 Endozoicomonas sp.
CCAGGACGGTTGAGATAGTTAAAGAATTTAAGGTTAAAGATGGAGTTGTTTATGAGTTGAATGACCGCAGTCTGCCACCGGGAAGTGTAGTAAGCCGCCAGGGCAAGCTGCTTTGCCTGTCATCCGGTTCCGGGCAGTGTCGTGCGGTCAGTTATAATTCAGGTGGTCGACATGAGGGAAAATTAAGATCCCGGCAACTCAAAGAGTGTATGTTGACCAAGATTGGCTGTGATAATTTTGTGCTCACCAGACCTTGTACTGATGGAAACGGGGTTGGTACCTGCATGAATGGCGATGTTACCTGCTCAGTGCAATTCACGAAATCTCCAAACATAAACCCACCCATTCAAGCTGAAATAGTTGTTTGTGGTGATTGTGGAACAACCTATGCCGTAACGGGTGAGGAGAGTCGGATTGCGTATACCAAGAACGGAACTGTTACTTTAGTGCCTCCAAACCCTAATGTTCCACCAGAAGGGTGTGTGAAGGCTGGGGCGGCAGGAATTACTGCAACTATTTCAGTTGTAGCTTTGGCTGCAATTCTGGCCATACTCTAATGTTCTATTCGCTATAGAACAAGGCTGGATTGGAATCGTAAGATTCGTAAAACGACCTTCTTTGTATGCTTGCCGGATTACGAGCAAGAATTTAATCCGACCTGCATATAACTGTAGAGATAAAAAAAGCCCCTGCACAGCAGGGGCTTACTTTAAAAGATCAAATCAGCAACTGGCCTTGTCCGGGTTGAAGAATTCCCGGATCTTCTGCAGCAGCATATAGAACACTGGGACCAGCAGGGTTCCGAAGACAGTGGCGGCGATCATACCGGACATTACTGTAGCACCGATGATCTGACGGCTGGCTGCACCGGCGCCGCTGGCGAATACCAATGGCATTACACCGAGTACGAATGACAGTGCTGTCATCAATACTGCACGGAAGCGCAGTGCTGCAGCGTCGGCGGAAGCATCAAAGATGCTCTTGCCCTGCTGGCGCTGGATCATGGCGAATTCGACGATCAGGATCGATGTCTTCGCGGCGATACCAATCAACAGCACCATGCCGATTTGGGCATAGATATCAAAGGCCAGGGCCGGATACATATTCCGGAACAGGTTGATCCCTGTAAACGCACCAAAGGTAGCGATTGGCACGGCACTGATGATGGCGATCGGCATGGTCCAGCTTTCGTACTGCGCCACCAGGAACAGGTACACAAACAGGAATGCCAGGGCAAACAACAGCGGTGCCAGGTTGCCGGCTTCAATTTCCTGGAGGGACTGACCGGCCCAGGAGAACGTGTAGCCCTCAGGCAGGTTCCTGCCCAGTTCTGTCATTGCCGCCAGGGCGTCACCAGAACTCAATCCTGGAGCAGCCTGGCCACTGATATTGGCAGAGCGGTACAGGTTGAAGTGACGGATACTGTTGGGTCCCAGAATCGGTTTCAGGGAGGCTACAGTTGTCAGGGGCACCATTTCATTATTCAGGTTCCGGACATAGAAATTGCTCAAGTCCGAGGGTTGCGCACGGTACTCTGATTCAGCCTGCAGCTTCACCTGGTAGGTTCGGCCGAACTTACTGAAGTCATTGACATACAGTGAGCCAAGCTGGGTTTGAAGCGTCATGAAGATATCAGACAGT
This sequence comes from Endozoicomonas sp., assembly GCA_051008495.1. Taxonomy (GTDB): domain Bacteria; phylum Pseudomonadota; class Gammaproteobacteria; order Pseudomonadales; family Endozoicomonadaceae; genus Endozoicomonas_A. The sequence continues at coordinate 1,642 of JBPCXN010000230.1, forward strand.
GGTATTCCCTGCGCCTTGGCCTTGTTGCGATCCACCTCCAGGAAGTACTGAGGGATATTCGCACGCCAGGTACTGAATACCCGGCTCATCCTTGGATCCTGGTTGGCCTGGTAGATCAATCCATTCAGAACCTGGGCCAGTTCCTGGGGTGGGCGACCTTCCTGATCCTGCAGGCGGAAGTCGAAACCACCGGAAGAGCCAAGACCCGGAATGGGCGGGAAGGCAAAAGCCATGGCCTGGGCTTCCGGCATGGCCCAGAGCTTAGCCTGAACTCTCTGCAGGATTTCCATCTGATGCTGAGACGCTTCAGGACGATCTGCCCAGTCCTTCAGTACGACCATGGCCATACCACCGTTGGAGCTGCCACCACTGAGCATACTGAAGCCAGAGATACCGACAACACTGTCGACACCTTCTTCCGTGCGGATAACCTCCGATATTTTCTCCATGACATTTACGGTGCGGTTCACGGAGGCAGCGTCAGGCAGCTGTACGTCAACAACGAAGAAACCCTGGTCTTCGTCCGGAACAAAGCCGCTGGGCGTTGTTGTGAACATATAACCAATAGAGCCAAGCATTACTGCGAACAGCACCATTGCCATCAGGGCCCGGCGTAGCAGCACTTTCACCCAGTTTTTGTAGCCGGCGGTCATTCTGTTGATGAAAGCGTCAATGGGCTTCATCCAGGCGACGTGACCCATGGACTCCTTCTTCAGGAGTGTTGCACAGAGTGCCGGACTCAGGGTCAGGGCGTTGATGGAAGAGATGACAACCGCCACGGAAATGGTCACCGCAAACTGGGAATACAGACCGCCGGTAATGCCGGGCATAAAGCCAACAGGAACAAATACCGCGAGCAGTACCAGCGTGGTTGCGACGATAGGGCCAGCCACCTCTTTCATGGCCCTGCTGGTGGCTTCCTTGGGAGACAACCCTTCTTTGGTAATCAGGCGCTCGACGTTTTCAATAACAACAATCGCGTCGTCTACCACGACACCGATGGCCAGCACCAGGCCAAACAGAGTGATGGTGTTGATGGAGAATCCCAGCCCCAGCATGATGGCGAAAGTACCGATCAAAGAGACCGGAATGGCGATGGCCGGGATCAGGGTCGCACGCCAGTTTTGCAGGAACAGGAACACTACCAGGATGACCAGCAGGACAGCCTGGAAAAGAGTGTTTACTACTTCCCGGATCGACTCACTGATGAATTTGGTGGTATCAAAGTCAATAACGTAATCAATACCTTCAGGGAAGTTCCTGGACAGCTCTTCCATCAAAGCTTTGGCGTCGTCAGCCACGCTCATGGCATTGGCATCAGGCTGCTGATAAATCACCAGGAATGCAGTGGGCTGGTTGTTCAGACGAACTTCAGCGCCGTAACTCTCAGAACCCAGCTCTACCCGGGCAATATCGCCCAGCCTGACGATTGAGCCATCCGGTTTGGCACGGATAATGATTTCTTCAAACTGGGTGACGTCTGAAAGGCGCCCTTCGGTTCGAATGGTGTAAGTGAATTGCTGGTCCGGCAGGCTTGGACCCTGCCCCAGACGACCAGCGGCAACGATCAGGTTTTGTTCCCGCAGGGCGTTATTAATGTCAGTGGTTGTTAGATCCAGAGAGGTCATGCGAACCGGGTCCAGCCAGATCCGCATACTGTAGATCATTGGCCCCATTACATCGGCCTGGGCGACACCATCGACACGGGCCATGGGGTCTTTCAGGTAGTTGTTGGCGTAGTTGCTCAGATACACCTGGTCATACTGCGGGTCTGATGAGATCAGGTTGACACCCAGCAGCATATTGGACGACTGTTTACGTACGTTAACCCCGAGGCGCCGGACATCTTCCGGCAGCATGGGCTCAGCGGAAGACACCCTGTTCTGAACGTTGACCATGGCCATATCCAGGTCAACACCCGAATTGAAGGTTACGGTAATGGTGGCAGAACCGTCACTGGCGGAGGAGTCGATATAAATCATATCCTCGACACCGTTGACCTGGTCTTCAATCGGTCGAATGACCGCCTCTTCTATGGTTTCAGCGTCAGCGCCAGGGTAACTGGCGTACACCGCTACCTGTGGCGGAGCAATATCCGGAAACATGGACACGGGCAGGGTATTGAGCGCAATAAGCCCCACCAGCGTGATCACTATCGATATGACAAAGGCAAACTTGGGCCTATTGATAAAAAACTGACTGAACATCTCAGTTACCCTGTGTTAGCACTTTTTTATAAACAAATGCTACGGTGTTCATTCTTACGGTGAAGTGGCATTTTTCGCTCATGGCTGCTTATCCATCAGGATGGCGCCGGTCTCAGGATCGATGTCTACCATGGATGGTTGTACTTTCACGCCTGGGCGAACTTTCTGCAGACCTTCTACGATGATCTGTTCACCGGCCTTCAGGCCTTCGGTCACTACCCACATCGGTCCTATACGACGACCCATTTCTACCTGACGGGTGCTGACCTGCTGTTCTGCGTCCACCACCAGTACAAAGCGGCCGGACTGGTTTTCCTGGACTGCGGCCTGTGGAATCACCGGGCGATCGACCTTTTCATGGGTTTCCACGATCAGGGTAACGAAGAGACCGGGAACGATAATGCCGTGCGGGTTCGGGAATTGTGCTCTCAGGGTCAGTGTTCCGGTGGTCTCGTCCACATGGGTGTCAGCGAAGTTGAAGATACCACTGCGGTCATAGTCCGTGCCATTGGGCAGGCGCAGGCGCATGTCGAAGTGGCCTTCATCATCGTTACGCTGGCCACCAGTGGTCTGCAGATGGCTCACCAGGCGCTTCTCGTCTACCTGGAAGTTGACGTAAATCGGATCGACGGAGGTCAGGGTTGCCAGAGGGTTGCTGGTGGGGCCTACCAGATTGCCGACACTATAGCTGGCACGCCCGACCTGACCTTCAAAAGGAGCAGTGATGCGTGTATAGCCGAGATTGAGTTTAGCTGTTTCCAGACCCGCGTCGGCTGCTTTTACTGCAGCTTCAGCCCTGGCTTCATTGCTGGTCTGGGTATCGAGATCTGCCTGACTGATGTGGCCTTTTCTGAACAGATCCTTGCTGCGCTGAAGATCCTTGTTGGCTTTCACCAGCTCGGCCCTGGCACTGGCGAGATCGGCTTCAGCTTTTTTCAGAGCCGCCATGTAAGGCTGGCGATCTATTTCAAACAGAAGCTGGTCTTTCTCTACGGTCTGGCCTTCAATAAAGTCGCGTTGGGTCAGGAAGCCTTCGACTCGTGCCCTGAGGCTGACGCTGTCAACGGCTTCTGTTCGGGCAACGTACTCACTGTAATCGCCCACAGGTTGTTTTGAGACATTGATGACAGAAACAGCCGGTGGCGGCATCTGCATTTGCTGTTCCTGTTCATTGCCACAACCGGTAAGGGCTCCAGTCAGCAGGATCAAAGAAGTGAGCAACAGGCTCTTTTGCAGATCGAATCTGCGAGGTATGTAAGTGATGACTGATTTCATCGACTTCTCCGATAAGAAGAATCTTGAAATTAAAAGATAGTGATCTGGGTAAGCTGTACCCTGTCCGGTCAGCTCTTCCCTGAGAGAGGTATATGCTTAGGCAGCATTAATACAATGAAATCTGCCTGGCTCTATTGGCATAAGTGTGCTTGTTGCACGTTAAGTTTATGTCAGCACAGCCTTGTTGGGACGTGCCCGGTATTCTAGCCGCAACGCCGGATAATGGAACGGTATTGTACTGATCTCTTTTTCGATTCCTACAGGTATCGGGAATGTTTTACATCCTGTTGACGTGTCGTAGTTTTTAGCAAAAGAATGTCTGTTTTTTCATGGTGTTGTGCTGATTGAAAAACGCTCTGTGGCAGATATATCAAAGCTTCGGCATTACACTGGCCAGAAAAGTTTTTACAGAGAGTTTACGGTTTCTATCCACCAGAAAGAGATCACTGGAGGTAAACTGGATACATGTTTGAAACAGGTAGAGTGCCATAAGATGAGAAACCTTCTTGCCAGTGTCGTTCTGGGGGCTGCCCTACTGACCAGCGGTGCTGCCATTGCTGCAC
>JBPCXN010000231.1:0-7889 GCA_051008495.1 Endozoicomonas sp.
GGTAGGTCTGCAAGAGACAGGATGAAAACTAGCAGAGCACGTACAAACACGCAACCGGAACGCTCTGCGCGTTCCCGCCTTATATCACCGCCCGATTGGGCGATGCTTTACGGCAAATTTGGTAAAGTCCAGCTGTGAAGAAGCCGGTTGCAAACTATTGCAACCGGCTTCTTTATCCTGCTTTTGAGTCTGCGCTCAACCTATTACATCAGGTGTTCAAAGCTGGTTGGGTACATTGGAATGTGCTCATATTCATCAAACACATTCAACAGCTCCAGAGCTTTACCTTCTGCAATATCCTTCGCTTTCAGTTCACCAGCGTAGTAACGACCAAAGTCTTCAGAAGATACTTTAATCACTTCACCGTTGGTCGCCGGAGTGGACAGCAATTCAGCAACAGAGTTACGGATTTCCAGGCTGAAGCGCTCGCCATCAATCTCAAAGTTGAGGGTATCGTTAATACCTGTCGCACGGGACGGGCTGATCTTGGTGCGCATATAGTAAACAGCCTGAGATGGATTACTGGCTACCCAATTGGCACTCTGTGTACCGGAAAGAGAAGGTTCGGTTTTACCTTCCAGGCTCCGCGCACCGGCAATGTAGAAGTTACGGGCGATCAGACCTTCACTGTACTGACCCAGTTTGCGCAATGTATCCGCCAGTGCCTGTCGAGCTACAGTGTTAGCCGGGGCGTTATAATACAGCGCTGTACCCAGATCTTTAGCCCACAGATACTCACCCTTATCCATGGCTTTCTGCCAGGCTTTATAAGTCGCTTCAACACCACCTGCCAGTTCAATCATATGCTTGGCCTGCTCCTGAGAAGGCAGGTTGTGCATTTGATGAGGCTGACCGGAGAAGTAACCATGGTTTTGCACCGGGAAAGCTTCTGCGAACGTTTCAAACTGGCCATAGACATTATTGACATACGGATGCTGCACCAGAGTTTCCGGCAGTGCCATGTAGTGCTTCATCTGATCAGCGGAAACACCCAGGTTGGTTAAGCGGATAGCCTGATCAAAGGTGAAGTTGCGCGCATCCAGGAGTGAGTTAACAGTGTCGCGGATGTTCTCTTTACCCACCAGAGTCGTGGCACCGCCACCGATTTCCAGAACATATTCAGGCTCTAGATCACGAATATCCCGCAGGGCATCACTCCAGGTGGCAGGGTCGCGATAGGCGTCACCACGCATGGTGTACATATTGGTGACTGGCCACACAACATTGGAAAGCACCATTTTGTATTCAGGAATGTAAAGAGTGATATTATCTTTGGTGTCGGTTTCGTGGTGATAAGCCACAAACTCCAGTCCACCAATAGTAAAGGATTCACCGTCTTCTACTGTCTTGTTGGCAGGAACCCAGGCACTCTCGTGACCAAGTTCGACCTTGAACGGAAGCATAGGAGCGTCTTTACCGGATGCTGGATTATGATTGCCGTAATGAATCATGGCACGGCTGGCCAGATGAGGCTGCATCTCGTCGATAACAGCATTGGCTTGTCCGTCACCAGAGCGTGCACGGATAATATTGTTCAAATTCGGATGGGCGACGATCACAGCATCATCACCGTCCAGCAGAGTTTCAGTACCAGCGACGTAATGGTTGTGGTCGTAAATAACCCCAATCACTGGTTTTGAGCTGATATGCTCGCGAATATATGATCGGAACAGTTCACCGTCACCGGCGTGCTCACCCGTGGGAGCAACTATCAGGCCGTCTTCCAGCTCTATAATTACCGGAGCATAGGCTGGGCCATTTAACAGCCAGACATTATCGGTGATCTGCTCATGGGATATTTCTGCGGTTATGCGCATAACTTCAGAAGCCTTGGAGATAGCAGCGATATCGCCGACTGCACCATTAGGCATAGTGATTACGGATTCGGCATCAGGGTTGGCATTGTAATGCTCCCAGGTAACGGAAGCCTGGGCACCAATGGCAGCAGCCGATAAGGCGATGGCAAGAAGCGTTTTTTTCATTTCAATAATCTCGGTTAACAGGCGTAAGAAAGGGACAGAAAGTGCTAGCTACAAATATTCAGAAGAGAATTTGACGATCACGTCAGCCAGTTTTGCCAGTGCACTCTTATCTCACTGTACTTCTGGAAGCAGTCTTTATGCGTACACTAGTACATGGTTTCAACGTGTTTGACGGGCTCAGTCAAATCCATTGAAACCATGTACTAGTTCAGTGCTTTGGCAATATTGCTGTTACCTTAATGCACTCGCCTGTTTTCATTGAGTCACTGGTAGACATATAATCCATTACTCTTATTTATGAATCACAATTCACATCGTTTTCACTGTAACCATTTTTTCTTAAGCCCCGATGCAGTTAGATTTTGACCTCAACCTGATCAAGCCTTTCATGGCGGTGTTCAGACACCAGAGCATTACCAGGGCCGCCGACGAACTGAACCTGACCCAACCAGCCGTGAGCCGTTCTATCAGACGCCTGGAAGAAACGCTTGGGGAGCGATTATTTGTTAAACAGGGAAGGGGCATTGTCCCCACCAGTAAAGCCATGTCTTTTGCAGGGGGCATGCAGCAGGCAACACAGATCATCCATGATGCTGTCACGGAACAGAACCATCTGAAAATCTTCTGTAATGAAGCGCTGCTATTTCATATCAACCATCTGGATGTGGATGTTGTTAATCCGCCCGCCAGTCAGACACAGATGCTGGAACGATTAAGATCAGGTCAGGCAGCGCTGGCGCTGGACTATGTCACCGAAAAAGATTCGTCGTTTATTATTGAGCCCCTTGGTACGAGCAGAATGGTGGCTGTTGCCTCGCAGGACAACCCGATTACTCACCTGGATGAAGAGACTTTTTATCGCTTGCCGCACATATTGCACAAATCCACGCGACACGGTATCAGCTTCTTTGACCTGTTGGCGGAATCGCCCCGTCAACGCAATGAAAAATATACAGCGCCTTCCAATATGACCATGCTGACTCTGGTCTCCAGTGATAAGGAAGCCATCTGCAGCGTAGCTGACATACTGGCATACCGCTGGGCAGAGCAGCTGAAGCTGAAAATCTTTGATATACCGGTGGCAATGAAATCAGTGCCATATCAGCTCGTTTACCACCGCCGCTATCTCGATAGGAGTGAACACTGTCAGCTACGGGAAAAAATCAAACAGGCAATCACTGCGGAAACGGTTCAGAAATGAGGTTTGCGAGTTTAAATCAGGGATAGAGTACTTCGCCATAGCTTCTGCCATAAATGACAAGATGGCCATGCCCATTCCCTAAAGGGGGATGAGTACGGCCATATCACGGCGATTTGTAGTTAACCAATCAACTGTTAATAAGCATAAGACAGAGAGAGGAAGTGCAGGCGGTTTCTGGTGAATTCACCGTCAACCTCAGGCAACTTGTAATTCACGCTGGGCTGACCCATGTCGCGGTATTCATAAGCCAGACCGATACGATGGTTGTTGTTCAGTGTCTTCTCGGCGCCCAGACCGAACAGCCACTGACGACCGACGGACAGGTCTGAAGTCATGTTCTTTTTCTTCATCATTTCCGTGTCATAGCGCAGACCTGTCTGATAGGTCCAGCTGTCCTGGGTGTAGCTCAGAGCAACACCAAGGCTGTAAACATTCTCCATGGTCTTGTCATCGGCTTTACCATAAGCCTTCCAGTCCTCATAGGCGGCGCGCACCTTGAGGTTTAACTGATCTGTAAGGTTATGACTGATGCCCAGATCTACGACAGCGGGCCAGCTGGTTTCCTTTGCCTGGCGAGGCAGGTTGTGGTTGGGCTTCAGCTTGTAGTCGTGATCAACCTGACTTTTGTAGTTGGCGCTGATATAGGTATCGTCGCTCAGGTCATACATGGCGGAGAGCATAAAGCCCAGGTCGGTAGAGGAGCCGTCAGCTTTCAGGCGCTGATCAGCAACCGTTGCCTCCAGATCAGCTACTACATGCTGAACCACCAGGGCGCCGCCCAGGGACAGATTTTCTGTCGCCTGGAATCCTGCAGCAAAGTTGACATTGATGGTACTGATGGACATTTCGTCCACAATGTTCAGGCCACTCAAGCCATTGCTGTATTCCATGCCCAATCCGCCATCCACATGCAGGGATGCGCCCAATACTGTGCTGTCACTGACTCTTTGTGCGTATGCCAGACTGGGGGCGAACTGCTTGCTGGAGGCTTTGGTTTTAACCGCTCCCAGATCAGACTGCTCACCACGGAAATCAAAGGCAGCATCAATGTATTGAACACCCAGGGAGTAGCTGGAATCTTCAATCGCGGTTAAACCAGCGGGGCTGGTCATTGCAGCTGAAGCATCGTTTCGATTCAGGGCATTGCCAACTCCGGCAGAAGAGAGGCTATCGAAAGTAGCTACTTCGGAAAGAATAATGCCACCAGCAAAAGCGTTCAGAGAAAATAAAGGCAGTGCCAGCAGGGTCAGATAGCGTCTATTCATTGTTTATAAGAGGATATTCTTTTGAGGATGAGTGTGGCTGAAAGATCTCGACTAATCCTGGAGCGCTCTGGCTGTGCAGAGTGCTCACAGGATTGATTGACGCTATTCTCAGATCTGGTAATTGAACTCTATGCGATGGTCGCCATCGTTAAAAGAGGTTTTGTTGCTCCAGTTGGAAAAGTAGCGGACATTGAATCTTGGATTGACCTGGTAACTGACGGCTGTCTCATGCAGAGTTTCAGATCCTGCATCCATGAAGAAATCCGCGCCGGTCAGTGGCTTAGAGTACATTGGGTTGTAGTTGATCCAGATTTTGTCGGTGACATCCAGCTTGCCGTACATACCAGCAACCGCAAATGTCCCTGGCATGCTGTAGCCTGGCTGAGTTGGAGTGACATTGTTTCCTACAGCAACACCAACACCTGCCAGAGGGAACAAGCTGATGCGACCCATCTTTGGCAGCGCCTGCAGGAAGCTGTAGGACACAGAACCCATCTCGGATCTGAAGTCGTAACTCATATCAACCTGAGTACCACGACCTATGGTCATATCCGCACTGAAATTGCGAAAACGGAAGGAGTCAATGTTGTTGTTTTTGGTGTACTCACGTCTTTTGTCACTGCCGCCATTCCAGCCAAACAGATCGCCGGCCATGCCTTTCAGCTCAAAGACATTCATGCCCATGGTCTTGTCGTTGCCAGTGTCATAAGTCTGGCCAATTTTTAGATTCAGACCTTTGTCGGTATAACCAACACCCACCTGGGTATAAACCGCCAGGGGGTCAGACATATCCTGAAGATCCTGATCCTGAGTTTCGGCAAAAACAGTCGGGCTGGCTGATACGGCCAAACCTAAAACCATGAATGAAGCGAGTTGTTTACTGGAGAAGTGCATGCAAATACCGACCTTTTACAAAGGTTTGCGAAGAGGGTAGAAAACCTTGTTATTGTTGAAAAAAATCAGCAGCTGCACCAATGCTGCAGCCGATATAGCAGATATATCAAAGATGTTATTACTCTATTCGAGGACAGAGGTAATCAGGCTTTCCAGCCATTTGAATTTCTGTGTACCGGAATGGCGCTGATTAAAAATCAACGCCAGTTTTTCCTCAAGGATATTCCTGTCGCAACTGACTTGTACGCTGGCAAACTTCTTTTCATCCAGGCTCTTCATCATGTCAATGGGCGCAACAAACAGCATGTCAGAATTCTCTACCGCCCAAAGAATTGGGTTGACTTGCTGGCACCTGAAGTGGGTTTTGACAATGACACCGGCATCCGCGTATTTCTGGGCAACCATCGCCCGAATGTTGTAGTCAGGGACAATCAGACCAGTCAGTTCAAAAGCAAAGATATCCGCTGTATCTACCACCTTGTTGGCAAACGGGTGTCCTGCCCGGCAGATCATTCCGAAAGTCATCAGGCCGACAGGCACCTGTCTTAATTCTTTGGATATGTCGAGAGGGTAGTAATTAATGCCTGCGTCTATTTCCCCACTGATCAACTGGGAAACCGTCATCGGGCTGTAGCTGTGCAGCTCCAGCTGCAGGTTGGGCGCTGCCTGCAATAGTTTCTGGTAGATCTGGTAGCCATGGCTCTCAATGAGGAATCCGTTAAGAGCCAGAGACAGCTTGCCGCTGAGTCTGGAGGGATCAAACTGCGCTTTCTGGAGTGTCTGCCCCAGGCTGCTCATAATCTCCGGCAGCTCCTGGGCCATCTGTTCAGCACGTGCCGTCAGTATGAGGCCCCGGGCGTGGCGCGTGAAGAGGGGATCATCCAGCTCCTGACGTAATTTTGCAAGAGTCCGGCTGACTGCGGGCTGGCTGGTACCGAGCCTTTCGGCAGCCCGGTTAGTGTTTTTTTCCTGCAGGAGAACCAGAAGGGTTTTCAGCAGATTCAAATCGAAGGTCGACAGGTTCATGTTTGATTTGGCTATCAGGCCTTGTGCTGCGGGAGATTATGGACACTTTCCATGGTGTGAACTCACGGGTTCAGGTGATGGTTTCCCCGAATATTATCAGATTACGTTTGTTGATATTATGCCTGTCCCGCAATCGCACTATGATGACCATTTAATGACCAGAATTAATTAGTGTTTGGAAGTTACTTGGGTTATGAAAAAGTTTGATTCAACAATAATCCCTTTACAAACAGGATATTATGAGTAATTTCGAAACAATTGAAGAGCGCGTAAGCTACGGCATCGGCCGCCAGATGGGTGACCAGCTGTCCAGCAACCCTATCGAAGGCCTGTCCATCGACAGTGTCCTGGCTGGTCTGGCTGACTCCCTGAACGGTGCGCCAAGCGCTGTTGAGCATTCCGCCCTGCAGGATGCCTTCAACGAAATGCACCAGCGCATCCAGGCCAAAGAAGCCGAGCGCGCCAGGGAATTCACTGCTGAAGGAGAGAAGTTCCTGGCAGAGAACGCCAAACGTGAAGAAGTGACTGTGACGGCTTCCGGCCTGCAGTATGAAGTTCTGGTTGCCGGCGACGCAGACGCTGAAAAGCCTGGCCCAAGCTCTACTGTTCGCACCCACTACCACGGTACTCTGCTGGACGGCACTGTCTTTGACAGCTCCGTTGAGCGTGGTGAGCCTATCGAGTTCCCTGTAAACGGTGTTATCGCTGGCTGGACTGAAGCCCTGCAGCTGATGACCGTCGGTTCCAAGTGGAAGCTCTGTGTACCTCACGATCTGGCCTACGGCGCACAAGGTGCCGGCGGCGCCATTGGCCCATATGCGACTCTGGTATTCGAAGTTGAGCTGATCGCCGTCAGCTAATTCGCCGGGAAGTAGTGATTGAGGAGGCGGTTCACCAACTGCCTCTTCGGATCATAATGCTGCTTCAGCTTCAGCAGTTCCCTGAACTGTGGATAAGCCTGTAGCAGCTGCTCTTTCGATGCATAAAGGGCATAGGGCAGATAATAACGCCCGCCAAGTTCAAGTACTCTGTCAATGAGTTCACGGGTGGCTGTTTCCATAGCCCGGTCTGACTCAGAATCTTCATGCAGATTGATAAACAGGACCACAGCAAACCTGTCTTCCGGCGCATAAGCCAGCAGACTGTCCCGATCCTCATTCACCCAGCGCACAGAAGCATTTAAAAGGTTAATGTCGTGTTTTTGAGTCCAGCTCCCGAGCACTTCCAAAAAGGCTGATAATTGTTCAGGTGGCAGGAAATATTCCTGAAGAATATCCTGAGTGCCTGCCACATTGTTCCTTAAAGCAACAACCGACTCACCCATAGCGACATTGCGGGACACCCTGGCATTCTTTTCCAGTACAAAATATTCAAGAGTGGTTCGAGCAGCTTTTACAGATTGATACTTTCTAAGCCGGTCCATCCAGTGGCTGTCAGGAACAGCAGGCTCGTTCTGATCATCCGCCATGGTTGCCGGAATACCGGTATTAAAATAATTCACGACCACCATCCTCTGAAACC
>JBPCXN010000232.1:0-6786 GCA_051008495.1 Endozoicomonas sp.
CGAAGAAGAGCCCGAAGAAGAGCCCGAAGAAGAGCCCGAAGAAGAGCCCGAAGAAGAGCCCGAAGAAGAACCCGAAGAAGAGCCCGAAGAAGAGCCCGAAGAAGAGCCCGAAGAAGAGCCCGAAGAAGAGCCCGAAGAAGAACCTGAAGAAGAGCTTCATTTTGATTTTGATGAACGGTTCGAACAGTTCACTGGTGAGTCAGGCCTGGATGCTGCTGAAAACGAATCCAAAGCACAACCTGAGCTTGTGCAGTCTGAGCATGAGTTCGAAAATGAACAATTTGACTCTGAAAAAGCTGAATCTGAAAAATCTGAATCTGACGATTTATCGCAATATGTTCATGAAACTGACCAGGAAGAAGGGTTTGAATCCGCTGGTCCAGATTTTGAAGACCAGGACATCCAAGAAGACAGCGACAACTTTCCAGCAGAAGAATTTTTAGAAGACTCTGGGCTAAGACAAGAGAATAAAAATTTAAGTCAGTCTTCAACAGCTGCTGTTGAAGACCCAAGGTCGAATGCAGAACAATCTTCTAACGAACAAGAATTGCCTGAAGATCAAGCTAAAGAGCCTGACTCTATTGATGACTCTATCGATGACACTTTTGATGACACACAAAGCGAGCCTGAATCAATTGATGAAGAAGTAGTAGTAGCTTCTGAGGAAGGTAACAAAGCAGTAAGCGAATCAGAAGAAGTTAGTCCGGAAGACATGGAGTACATGTCTGACACCAGTGCAGCCATACTGATGAAAACGCCTAAAGGCGGCCGGCTACTTATTTATGTCATGATGCTGGCCATTGGATTTTCTCTCATCTGGGCCAGCATGGCGCCGCTGGATGAAATAACCCGCGGTGTCGGCAATGTAATACCTTCGTCCAGGCTCCAGGTGATCCAGAACCTTGAAGGCGGGATTCTGGAAACACTTTTTGTCCAGGAAGGTGAACTGGTTCGTGAAGGCCAGCCACTGTTGCAACTGGACGACACCCGTTTTACATCAACTTTCCGCGAAGGTGCTGTCGAGTATTACAGTGAACTGGCAAGGGCGGCTCGCCTGACTGCTGAGTTGACTGAAAAGAATCTTAAGTTCCCGCCAGAACTGGATCAGTATCAGGATTATGTGAACAGGGAAGTTCAAATTTATGAGAAGCGAGCTGCCGGGCTGACTGCGGAACTGGATATAGCAAATACTCAAACTTCACAAGCCAAACACGAACTGGCTTCTGCCGAGGCTCAACTGGAGTTCCTGACCACAAGCTTCGACCTGGGCAAAGAGGAACTTGATCTAACCGCTCCACTGGCCAAACTGGGCGTAGTGTCACAGGTGGAAATGATCCAGCTCAAACAGCGAGTTAATGAGCTGGGTTCAGAGAAAAAAATAACCGAATTATCCATCCCTAAACTGGAAGCCGCCTACCAGGAAGCACTGGCCCGAAAGCGTGAAGTGGAGATTAAATTCAGGGAAGAAGTGGTTCAGGAACTGAAAGAGGCAGAAGTCCGGTTGGATCAACTGACGGAAACCCAGGCAAACCTGAAAGACCAGGTTGTCCGCACAATGGTTCGTTCGCCGGTTGAGGGCATTGTTAAAAAGATTAACCTTACGACTATCGGTGGCGTCATACAGCCGGGCATGGACCTGATGGAAATAGTCCCTGTTGAGGACACTTTACTGATAGAAGCCCAGATCAGTCCCAAGGATGTTGGTTTCCTTCGTGAAGGAATGCGTGCAGTAGTGAAACTGACTGCCTATGATTTCTCCATCTACGGTGGCCTTGAAGGAACCCTGGAACATATCAGCGCCGACACAATCAGAGACGATAAAGGTGAAAGTTTCTATATTGTCAGAATCCGCACGGTCGAGAGCTACCTTGGAACTGAAGACAATCCGCTGGAAATCATCCCAGGTATGAAGACAAACGTTGATATTATCACTGGCGAGAAAACGCTCATGGCATACCTGCTGAAACCTATTCTGCGAGCAAAACAGAACGCATTGACAGAGCGTTAATATCTGCCAGGTTTCCGGCAGAGTGCTCTGTTTTTATCTGAGTCAAACCAGAATAATCAAAGCTCGTCTACCTGTGTGATATTGAATTCACGAAATAGCTATCTAAAGTATTGATCATATTACAATTCTCTATATCCCGGAGACCAGCCTTACACTGTCTTTATTGCTATTCTTTTTATAAGAAACGTTTTTTATCGGTATTTGTGCGAAAGGGAGTTCGCCCCACCTACTGTCCACCCGCTGGACACCTCTATTACGGACTCTCGTTCGCTCATAGCAGTGGGCTAGGGTATTCATGCATTCAGACTCTGGTAGCTCCAGGCCTGTCATCGGGCATCTTGCTGAAGCGAGTGGCACTGTTGTGGCCGTTGCCCCCGATGGCTCGAAACGAACCCTCGAAGCGGGTGATACCCTGTACCTTCATGACCGGGTGTTTACCGAGCCCGGCCATACTGCTTCCATTGAGTTGCTCAACGGCCAGCCATTGCTTATTGATGGCCACACCAGGCTGGTACTGGTTAAAAGCATGCTCCACAGCTCTGACAGCAGCAATGAAGACTCTTCTGAGGAGGACCTGGACAGAGTCCTTGATGAAGCCCTTTCTGAAGACGAATCCCCACCCCTAAGAAATGGAGCTGAGTTCTGGGACGGTGATGATTCCAATAAAACCAGTACCAAAGACATTCCCAGGATGCCACTGGTGGGCCATGAGGAGGCAATAGGTCAAGCAGAGGTCGACGAGGAGTACAGCTCAAACCTCTTAAGCAACCTGAAAACCCTTCAACTGAGCAACGAGGACGAGCAGGTATTTATCGGGCAGCTCCTGACCCGCACGTCAGGGCCTGGAGAAAACCTGGTTTTCAGCCTGATCTCCGAGCCTGAAGCTGGCTCCTTGAGCCTTGACAGCAGTGGCAGCTTCCAGTTCAACCCGGGGGATGACTTCCATCACCTTGGAGCCAACGAAACGGAAGTGGTTGTTTTTACCTTCCTGATTAAAGACAGCCTGGGTAATCAGGAGGAAGCCGAAGTAGAAATCACCGTAACAGGCGAAAACGATGCCCCTGAAGTCACTTCACCCGTTGAAGCCAGTCCGCCGCAGGAATACGACGCCTTCACTCTGAACCTTCTGCAGCATGCCCGGGACCAGGATGAGAACGACGAGCTCCTGGTACGGAATCTACGCCTGATCACGGGTAATGAAACCGGTGTCCATGTGGGCATTGATGGCTCCAGCCTGATCATTGATCCCATGTCCTACCGCTTCCTGGCGGATGGAGAGTCCGAGACCCTGACCTACGAGTATGAAGTCTCCGACTCCCTTGAATCAGTACGGCAAACGGCCACTATCACCCTGTCTGGTATCAATGACGCCCCTGAAGTCACTCAGGCTATTCTTGAAACCACGGACGAAGAAGCCGGTACAGTCACTATTGACTTGCTCGAAGGCGTTTCGGATATCGACTCCACTGATTCCCTTGAGGCTGTTTCCCTGAGGTTGACGGCCGGAGACCCTGCCGGTGTCACAGTGAAACCCGACGACAACAGTCTTGAGATAGACATAACTGCCTATGAGCACCTCGCCGATGGTGAAGCAGAAACCATCGAATACGAATATGAAGTGGAGGATGACCAGGGCGAAGCTGTGACACAGCAGGCGACGATTGTCATTGAAGGTCGCAATGATGCGCCAGAGGACATTGACCTATCCAGCAGCAGTATCATGGAGAACGATGCCGGGGCAGTCGTCGGCACTCTCTCTACCACTGATAAAGACCTTTCCGATACCCATGTTTACACGGTCAGTGACAACCGCTTTGAAGTAGTTGGCAATCAGCTGCGCCTGAAAGCTGCAGAATCTTTGGATCACGAAAAAGA
Source organism: Endozoicomonas sp. (assembly GCA_051008495.1). Lineage (GTDB taxonomy): Bacteria > Pseudomonadota > Gammaproteobacteria > Pseudomonadales > Endozoicomonadaceae > Endozoicomonas_A. Next base: position 3,884 of record JBPCXN010000232.1, read on the forward strand.
AGACACGGTTACAGTCATTATTACCAGTGAAGACAGCAACGGGGCCAGTTATACCGAAAGCTTCACCATCAACGTCGGGGACATCAACGAGAAGCCCGTTTCAACCGACAGTTCCGCCACCATTGATGAAGAAACTCTTTACCGCTTTTTACTGACCAATTTCATCTTTACCGATGAAGACGACGGTGACAGCCTGTCCTTTGTAAAGATAGACACTCTGCCTGACAGTGGCGCCCTGGAGCTCAACGGCACGGTGGTGGCAGCCGGAGACCATATTCAGCTATCGGACATCACCGCTGGAAACCTGACTTTCCTGCCCGACAACCGGGAAAGTGGTAACAACTATGCCAGCCTCCAGTTCCGTGTGTCTGACGGCAACCTTTTATCTGAAGGGCAGACATTTACTTTCAATGTCACGCCGATAGCCAACACCCCCTCTCTGGTTCTGGCAGCGGCAGTGGTTAACAGTGTTGAAGACACTCCGGTTCCACTGGGCATCACCAGCTCACTATCAGACAGTGACGGCTCAGAGTCGCTCACCCTGACTCTGTCAGGCATTCCCTCAGGGAGCACCATCACAGATGGAAACAACAGTATTCACTCTGATGGCTCCGATCTGGACATCAGCAGCTGGCAGTTATCCACCCTACAGCTGGTGCCACCTGCAAACAGTACCACAGGCTTCACCCTTACCGTCACTGCCTCAACAACAGAATCTGGCAACTCGGATAGCGCCAGTGTCAGCAGAACTCTGGCTGTCAATCTGACCCCTGCTGATGATGCTCCGACTGCCGGCGATGTGGATCTGGGCATCACCGTTGAAGAGAACGATTTCATTATCTCGGAAGCAGCCTTACTGGCCACTGCATCGGATATCGATACTGACCCTCTATCAGTCACCAGCGCCATTCTCGACAATGCCGCTCACGGAATACTGACAGACAATCTGGATGGCACATGGACTTTCAGTCCGGCCACGGATTTCAACGGAACTGACATCACATTCAGTTTCACAGTCAGTGACGGCACCCCGGGTGATGAAGTCACAGCCACAGCCACTCTGGACGTCACTCCGGACAATGACGCGCCTGATCCAGTGGACGATATCAGCGCTGGAGAGGTCACTGTTGGCGGAAGTGCTGTGAGCGGCAGCAGCTCTGTTCTGGATAATGATTCGGATGTAGAAGACGACACCTTGACTGTTAACCATGTCAACGGTACCGCCGTGACAGCATCAGGCTCAGTGATCACGGGCAGTTACGGCAACCTGACGATTGGGACAGATGGTAACTGGTCCTATACACCTAAAGCGTCATTGCCGGGAGGTGGCCAGACAAACACGACGCTGGTTGATCAGTTTACTTACACGGTCTCCGATGGCGAAGACTCTGCCTCCGCAACACTGTCAGTAAACGTCAACCGCTCTCCGGAAGCGCAATCCGGAACACTGACCGCTACGGAAGATGACGCCTCAGCCAGTGGTAACCTTTCTGCTCTAGACAGGGATATTGGCGATACCCTCACCTACTCGAAGGAAACTGACCCTTCTGAAGGTACAGTCTCAGTCAACACTGATGGCAGTTACCAGTTTACTCCCGGTTCTGACTTTCAGGATCTGGCCCAGGGTGAAAGCCGGACAGCAACCTTTTCCTATCGGGTAACAGATTCCAACGGTGACTACGACACCGCCCAGGTCAGCATCACAGTCTCAGGCGCCAATGACGCTCCATCAGCCATTGCCCTAAGTGGCTCTACGGTGGATGAGAATGATGCCGGTGCAGTCATCGGTCAGCTTACCGTAACAGACGCCGACGCCAGCAATACCCACAGTTTCAGCGTCGACGACAGCCGTTTTGAAGTAGTCAGCGGCCAGCTCAAGCTGAAAGATGGAATCAGCCTTAACCATGAGTCCGCCAGTACCCTGGCTGTCAACGTGACGGCTACTGATGATCAGAGCGCCCAGAAAGTCCAGACTTTCACCATCACTGTTGTCGACCAGAATGAGGCCCCAGAGCTGACTGCAACGGTCAGTTCATCCATCACAGAAGATACCGGCACCCAGACCGTCAGCCTGCTCACTGGGGCAACAGACCAGGACGGTGACACACTCTCCATCAGCAATCTGGTCAAAGCTTCCGGTGATGCTTCCGGTGTGACCGTCGACGGTACGAATCTGAAGGTTGATACCAGTGCTTACCAATCGCTGGGCGACGGCGTCATCGAAACCCTGACCTATACCTATGACATTTCTGACGGTAACGGTGGCACTGTTTCCCAGTCAGCCTCAATCATCATCACCGGAACCAACGATGAAGCGGTGATCTTTGGAATGTCAACTGGCTCACTAACCGAAGATACTGACGTTAACGTAGATGGCGACCTGATCGCTACAGGTACGCTCAGTATTACCGATGCTGATTCCGGCGAAGGCAGTTTTGACGCCAATACTCACCACGGCACTTATGGCACCCTGGTGATTGTCAGCAATGGCCAGTGGACCTATACCGCCAGCAACAGTAGCAGTGCCATTCAGTCGCTTGCTGATGGCAGCACTCTGACGGACAGTATCCAGGTCAGTGCCCTGGACGGTACACAGCAGACGGTCACCATCACCATCACCGGCACAAATGACAGCCCGGTCATCTCCGGCGCGGCTTCGGGAAGTGTCACAGAAGATACGTTGGTAGATGCCGTGGGGAAGATTACTGCCAGCGGTACCCTGACAGTGACAGACCCTGACATCGGCCAATCGTCTTTCACTGCCGAAACCGTCACGGGTTCCTATGGTTCACTGGTCATTGCTGCAGACGGCAGCTGGGACTATTCCGCCGACAACAGCCAGAGTGTTATTCAAAATCTGGGCATCAGCGAAACTCTGACCGACAGCTTCACCGTCACAACAG
>JBPCXN010000233.1:0-8930 GCA_051008495.1 Endozoicomonas sp.
ACCGTACACACCAGTACGGCGCTCAATCGCAAAATTCCTCAGTGCCACAAGGTTCTGCGCGATCATCGCAGCAATTTATGAAATATCCGGGCTAAAGAATAAACTTTCTGCCGAAACCCGGCTGAGCCATTTTTCCAACAAAAAATAACAAATGTGACCTATATCAATAGTGATCATGGGTGGGCTGTATCAGCAAAGAACATGGCGTCGTTTGCCAAGTTAATCCCTCCTGTCTGGTTTATTGGCAGTCCCTGTTATAGCCACTTCAATAGCCCAGTAATTATCACAGCTTCTCATACCACCAGTTGCTGGTATCAAACCAGGCCAGCCCTTCCTGTTTCGGGTGCTTCAGAAAACTGCGATAAGCGACCAGAATATGGTTCTTTTCCCACTTGGGAATCACATAGTTCTCCCAGAGCAGTACCCGGTCTATGGCCCGACATCGTGGAATCATTTCCTGATAATCCGGTACCTGGCCAAAAGGCTCCAATAGCGCATCAATAACCGGATGCTTTACTCCGGCCAGATTATTAGAGTCTTTCAGGTCTGCCGCCTTGCTGCTCCAGGCATTTGCCAGCTCTATACCAGGGAAGGTGGAATGCCAGAAGTTCCATTCGATCATATCAAAGTCAAAAGACCTGGCCCGTTTGCGGTACTGGCTATCATCTGCGGACTTGATTCTTGCCTGAATCCCCAGCTTGGCAAGCCGGGTGGCATAGGGAACATAAATAGTTTCCATATAAGGCCGGGCCATCAACAGCTCAAACGACATTGGAGTTCCTGTTGCCAAGTGTCTCATCTGCCCGTCTTTAAATTCCCAGCCAGCATCTTTCAGCAATTGTAAGGCTATTTTCTGATTTTGGCGGTCATTGCCAGAGCCGTCTGTGGCAGGTTGAAAAATGGGGACGGTAAACAGCTCTGGGGCGAGCTGTTGTCGGTGCTCTTCCAGCAGTTTTTTCTCCTGCCCAGTAGGAAGCCCTTCTGCAGCCAGTGGTGTGTTCATAAAAAAGCTGGGAGTACGCTGGTATTCCGACATCATCAGGTGCTCATTGACCCACTCAAAGTCGAACAGGTAGTTCAATGCCAGCCGAACCCGACGATCCTGAAACATCGGTCGACGGGTATTAAACACTACGCCAGCCATCCCGTGGGGCTGTTTCAAGTGAATTTTCTCCATGACAATGCTGCCATTTTTGATCGCCGGGAAATCGTATTTCTGGTGCCAGCTTCTGGGATCGTTTTCCAGGCGAAGATCATAAGTGCCAGCAGCAAAAGCCTCCAGGGAGGCCTGGTTATCCCGGTAAAAATCAATGCGCAACTCATCAAAATTGTATTGCCCCCGATTAACCGGCAAGTCTTTGGCCCAGTAGTCGCTGACACGCTGGTAGGTGACCGAATGGGCAGGATCAACCCTGATAATCTTCATAGGACCACTGCCCATAGGAATGGTCATTGCACTCTGATTGAAATCTTTATCCTGCCAGAAATGCCTGGGGAGAACAGGAAGGTGCGCCAGCTGGGCGATCACTTTTTTTGTTCGACTTTTCTCTTCCAGGGTAAAAACGGCCCGGTGAGGGCCAGCGGACTTGCTCAAGCTGATGGTTTTATAGTGGTTTTTAAAAAAGGGGGAACTGTTGTTTTTCAGGGTTGCAACGGTAAACAGTACATCTTCAGAGGTTACTGGCTGGCCATCGTGAAAATGGGCTTTTGGATTCAGATTGAAAGCGACCCAGGAAAAATCGTCTGGATATTCCACGCTGCTGGCTATTAAAGGGTAGAGAGAATAAGGCTCATCCCGTGAGCGCACCATCAGGCGGTCGTACTGTATATGCAAATGATCCGGATTTTTCCCTTTGGTGGAATACTGGTTGAGCGTATCAAAAGTACCCTGGGTGGACAGCCGGATGCGACCTCGTTTGGGAGCATCTGGATTCACATAATCAAAGTGGTGAAAATCGTCCCCATAGCGAGCCTCACCAATCAGTGCCAGTGAACGGATGACTGTGGTGCCTTCTTTATTCTTGTCGGCCATTCCGGCCAGAGAATAAAAGCCTGAGGAACTTAAGAGCAGAAGCTGTAGAAGAACAGAACTACGTAAATCCATAGGATTACTCGACATTGTCATTCATTTTAATCCTGCTGGAAATATAGTAGCTATCGTGATTTTTGAGAGAAAAATAACCTCAGCATCATGGCTAAACATGGTTGAGGGATTTGTTCGGGATCTCACGAGTCAGCGGCTACGCCGGGGCGTTTTTATCAGTGTGCCAGAACTGGTCAGTGCAATTGAGGAATATTGAAAAGCATAATCAAAATCCCAAGCCGTTTATCTGGACCGCTAAGGCAAATGACATATTGGAAAAGGTCGTTCGGGCAAACCGCGGGTTAAGTTGCAAAAAGAACGACGCACTACACTAGAGCCGGGAGCGTGTTTATGAAATATCAGGGCTATGCAGCCCCCGGTTATCTGTTTTCCCTTACGGAGCGTTTCCAATTACAATAACCTCCACATTTGTACGCATGCCTGTTTCATCGCTAAACAGACAATAGAGCAGATTAGCAGCAAGATTCTGCCGGGGGATTCGATGACAGAGAAGGCAAGTGACCAGGGGACGACACATTTTGGTTACCGGGACGTATCCAGGGACGAGAAAGAAGGGCTGGTAGCCGGTGTTTTTCACTCAGTGGCAAGCAGCTATGACGTGATGAATGACCTGATGTCCATGGGCGTGCACCGTCTGTGGAAAAGGTTCGCCATTGAGCTTTCCGCCACCAGGCCTGGACACCAGGTGCTGGATATTGCCGGCGGTACGGGCGACCTGACAAAACAGTTTTCCAGAATTGTCGGCGACAGTGGCCGGGTGGTACTGGCGGATATTAATGATTCCATGCTGCGCGTGGGGCGTGACCGCCTGATTGACCAGGGCATTGCCGGCAACGTCGAGTACGTCCAGGCCAACGCCGAGCGTCTACCTTTCCCTGATAACTCTTTCGACTGCATCACCATTGCCTTCGGCCTGAGAAATGTCACCGACAAGGATGCTGCGTTACGCTCCATGAATCGGGTTCTTAAGCCGGGCGGGCGGTTGCTGGTTCTGGAATTCTCCAAAACCCGTCACCCTTTGCTGACCAAGGCTTACGATACCTACTCGTTCAATCTGCTACCAGCCATGGGTAAGCTGGTGGCCGGTGATTCCGAGAGTTATAAATACCTGGCCGAGAGCATTCGCAAACACCCTGACCAGGACACGCTCGAAGATATGATGAAGCAGGCAGGTTTTGTCAATACCACGTATCACAATATGACCGGTGGCATTGTAGCGCTGCATAAGGGGATCAAACCCTGATGAATGTTGACCAGGATGCCAGGCCGAAATTTTTCATGGGTGATCCTACTTTCAGAATGGGGTTTCTGGCAGCACTGGAGACTCTGCTTAATCGTACCCTTTCGCTTGACCCGGTGACTCTGAAAAAGCTTGGGGAGCTTCAGGGTAAAGCTGTCTCATTTCATTGTCTTGAACCTGCATTTCAATGTTATGTCCTCTTTGAAAGTCAGGGTATCCGGCTGGCCGACTGGCAGGAAGGTGATGTAGACGCCAGTCTCAGCGGATCTTCCATCGCTTTTCTGGAACTGGCTTCCCACCGCAGGGTTCCTTTTGGGGAAATCACCGGTCTTGAGACCAGTGGCAGCGAAGAACTGCTCTCCCGGTTGGAATCAATCCATGCTGATATGGACCTGGACTGGGAAGCTCTCTTCTGTCGTGTGCTGGGAGATGTGGGAGGCCATGCTGCAGCAGAAGGAGTGAGGTCAATAGTTGCACGCCTGGGGTTGCTCAGAGACACTGCCACCAGGAACCTCGGGGGATACCTGCAGGAAGAATTACAGTTGCTGCCCTCGACCGCAGAAGTCAGAGGGTTTGCCAATGAGCTGGCAGCACTGAGAGAGAACCTGAAAAGGCTGGAAGAACGAGTGGCCAGGCTTGGCCAGCAGAATCAGCAGTACAGGAAAACGGGAGAATAGGGTGTTGCAGTTGACCCGTTTGTTGAAAATTGTTGGAGCCATCGCCCGTTACCGGCTGGATGATCTCGTAGACCTGGATCGTCTGCCACTGTCTGCCAGGCTGCTGATGCGACTGCTGCCCTGGCGTTATTTCATTCGCAATGATGAACCCAGGGGTGTCCGGCTGCGTAAATCCCTGGAAGTACTGGGACCGATATTCATCAAGTTCGGCCAGATTCTCTCCACCCGCAGGGATCTGTTGCCAGACGATGTCAGCGATGAACTCGCCAGGCTTCAGGACCGGGTCAGCCCCTTTCCTGCTGAGCAGGCTGTAGCCATTATTGAGAAAAGCCTGGGGCAACCGGTCAATACTCTGTTTGAACGCTTTGACCATGAACCCATGGCTTCCGCTTCAGTTGCCCAGGTTCACAGTGCCCGCCTGCATTCTGGAGAGGAAGTGGTGGTCAAGGTGATTCGTCCCGGGATTGAAAAAGTGATCCGCAAAGATATCTGGCTGATGTACCTGTTCAGCCGGATTTTGCTGACACTGGTTCGTGAGGCCCGGCGCCTGAGACCTCTGGAAGTGGTGCGGGATTACGAAAAAACTATCTTTGATGAGTTGGATCTGCTCAGGGAAGCTGCTAACGCTTCCCAGTTACGGCGCAATTTTCTGGCTTCGCCACTGCTGTTTATTCCCCAGATCTACTGGGATTACTGCCGACAGAAAGTACTGGTGGAAGAGAGGGTTTACGGTATTCCTATTTCTGATACCGATACTCTGAACAGCCATGGCACCGATATGAAAAAGCTGGCGGAGCGTGGGGTGGAAATTTTCTTCACCCAGGTGTTCCGGGATCGCTTCTTTCATGCCGACATGCACCCCGGCAATATTTTCGTGGATATCGAGAACCCGGCTGAGCCCCGCTACATTGGCATCGATTGTGGCATTGTCGGAACTCTGGAGCCGGAAGATCAATACTACCTTGCCTGTAACTTACTGGCGTTCTTTCGGCGGGATTACCGCAAGGTGGCGCAGCTGCATGTAGATTCTGGCTGGGTGCCAGCAGATACCTCTGTGGGCGAGTTTGAAGCGTCGATCCGGACAGTCTGTGAACCGATTTTCGAGAAGCCGCTGAAAGACATTTCCTTTGGCCATCTACTGGTCAGACTGTTCCAGGTGGCCAGGCGCTTCAATATGGAGGTCCAGCCACAGCTTGTTCTGCTGGAAAAAACCTTGTTGAACGTTGAAGGGCTTGGACGGCAGCTCTACCCGGATCTGGATCTCTGGGTTACGGCCCAGCCCTTTCTGGAAAAGTGGATGAAGGATCAGGTGAGCCCCTGTGGCATCGCCCGTTCCGTCAGGAAAAATGGGCCTGACTGGTTGCTGAGTGCGCCGACCATGGCCCAGGAAGCATTGGGCAGCCTCAAACAGCTGTCTGCTCACCAGCAGAAGCTTATGGCCATGCACTCGGATGCTGAGAAGAAATCAGAAAAACTGAAATGGCTTGGAGCCGCCCTGGTGGCGGGAGCAGCAGGTTTACTGATGTTCCCGGACCTGGCCCTGGAAGTACCCTGGCAGGGAGTTCTGATGGGCGGGGTGGGCGCCTGGTTCCTGATTCGCTGACAGTACGTATAACATTGAATTCCAGATGACTGGAAACCGACCCGCAGGCAGGTGGGAGAATGACTGATACAACATGGCTGGATGAAGTTAAGTGGAATGCTGATGGGCTGGTGGCTGCCATCGCCCAGGACCACGCCTCCGGGAAGGTTTTGATGCAGGCCTGGATGAACCGGGAGTCCCTGGCCCTGACTGTGAAGGAACAGCAGGCCGTTTACTGGTCCCGTTCCAGAAGCCGTCTCTGGCGGAAGGGTGAGTCTTCCGGTCATGTTCAGCGCCTGGTGGAGTTAAGGCTGGATTGTGATGGTGACTCCATCCTGCTCCAGGTTGAGCAGCTGGGCGGTATAGCCTGTCACACCGGCAGGCAGTCATGCTACTACCGTCATCTGGAAGCCGGTGAAAATGCTGTGTGGCAAGCGGTTGATCCTGTTCTCAAGAAACCAACTGACATCTATGGCAAGGAGTGACAGTATGAGTGACGTGCTGGATCAGCTGTCCAGGGTTCTGGAAGAGAGACGAAAGGCTGACGCGGACAGCTCCTATGTCGCCAGCCTGCACAAGGCCGGGCTGGACAAAATTCTCAAGAAGGTGGGAGAGGAGGCGGCAGAGACTCTGATAGCGGCGAAAGGTTCAGAGCATCAGCAGGACAAGCGCGACGTGGTTTATGAAACCGCGGATCTGTGGTTTCATACGCTGGTTATGCTTTCGCACCTGGGACTGACCCACGAGGATGTCCTGGCTGAGCTGGAACGAAGGTTTGGTCTTTCCGGTATCGAAGAGAAGGCGTCACGGAAAGCACAATAACAATACAGGGCCGGCAGAAACAGCTATATACATTCCAGAGTAATTTCCTGGAACTGCTGGCATGAGAAAAGGAGTGAGGAAATGGGTGTTGGTGGTATTAGTATCTGGCAGTTGCTGATTGTCCTGCTGATCCTGGTCATGCTGTTTGGCACCAAAAAGCTGCGCGGGCTTGGCGGGGATCTTGGCGGTGCCCTCAAGGGGTTCAAGAAAGCCCTGAACTCAGAAGAAGAGAACAAGCCCGTTGAACCTGGCATCGGCAGGGATACTGAGTCAGAAGAGAAAAACAAGCAACCCTGAGTTGCCCCGGAATCTGACATAGAAAGGATGCGCGCAGACAGGACTCAATACAGTGCTGGATATTGGTTTTACAGAGCTGTTGCTCATTGCCGTGATTTCCCTGGTAGTTCTCGGGCCGGAACGACTTCCTGGTGCTGTCCGGTCTGCGGCCTACTGGATCAGCAAGGTGCGCAGAAGCTTTCAGTCTGTAAAAGATGAGCTGGAAAGGGAGCTGGATGTTGACGGCATCAGGCGGCAGATCCATAACGAAGCCGTGATGAAAGAGCTGGAAAAAGCCAAACAAGGGCTTCAGGACACAGTGAATCAGCCCCTGAGCGCTGCTGATCAAACTTCTGATGATAAATCCGCACCCGAGCCTTCTGCCCCTGTGACAAGCCAGGACGAAAACAAGAAAGATGGCTGACAGGAAGTCGCCCAAAGACCGTGAGCAGCCGCTGATTCAGCATTTGCTTGAACTGCGGAGCCGGCTGTTAAAGAGCATCATTGCTGTACTGCTGATATTTGCCGGCCTGTTCTACTTTGCCAACGACATCTACCTGTTTGTTTCCGAGCCGCTGCGGGCTCAATTGCCTGAAGGCAGCAGCATGATTGCCACGGAAGTGGCGTCGCCATTCCTGGCGCCCTTCAAGCTGACCATTGTGCTCTCTCTTTTTCTCGCCATGCCTTTTATCCTGCACCAGGTCTGGGCCTTTACTGCCCCGGGGCTGTACCGCAAGGAAAAAATCATCGCTATCCCGCTTCTGGTCGCCAGCGTCATCCTGTTCTACCTGGGGATGCTGTTTGCCTACTTTGTGGTCTTTCCGCTGATTTTCTCTTTCTTTACCAGTGTCGGGCCGGAGTCTGTCACGGTCATGACTGACATCAACCGCTACCTGGATTTTATCCTTAAACTGTTTTTCGCCTTCGGACTGGCTTTCGAAATACCCGTGGCGACCGTGCTTCTGGTCTGGACCGGGGCAAGCAGTGTTGAAAAGCTTTCTGCCAAAAGACCTTATATTGTGGTTGGCTGTTTTGTCCTGGGGATGCTGCTCACCCCGCCTGATGTTATCTCCCAGTCCCTGCTGGCTGTGCCGATGTGGCTGCTGTTTGAAGTGGGGATTCTATTCTCAAGACTCCTGTCTCGAAAAGCGCCTGAATAAAATCATATTTCCTTCCCGAACTCTTTTCAGGATCTCTGGCCGCCTGAAAAATGGCAGTCGCCTTCATTGGCTATCGTTGAATAGAGCATGGCTTTTGTTCATGGAGGAATTATGTCGTATCCATCAGCTCCCAGGGAAGTTGATACAGTTGCAGACAGTTCACATTGTCCCTTTGAGGTACCTGTAGAGATAGCTCTGCACGGTTTGCGGCTTCTTGCCAGGGAGCCTCAGTATCAGCCGCTGCAGGTCCTGCTTGAAAAAGACATTGCTGATCTGGAGCAGCTGTTATCGATGGTAGCGGAGTTGGAGAATCAGGCCTTGTCAGCAATAGTGTCAGAAGAAATAGACCAGATTATCGACGATTATCGCAGAAGTGTGGCAATGGCCTGAAGGCAGGGAGGGCGAATGGCAAACGTTGGGAAAACCCCCGATCAGGGGCAGATATCTTACCATTTGAGAATGGCTTTGGCGCTTACCCTGCAAAAAGCCAAGGCCTTCTTACGTAAAGTCTCAGTTGCCTTTCTGCCAGCTGGAATCCGGGCCAACCTGGAGAGGAGCCGGCAACCCGAGCAGTCTGTATTCGATCGTTCCGTGGCTTCCACCCCTTCCACTGCGGGTGTTTTTGTTCATACAGATGTTGAGCGTGTCAAAGATAAACTCAAGGAATGTGTCCGAACCTTCAGGAACCAATTATCGGCTGACAACTCTTTACATCCAAACTATAAAGATAGGCTTCAGGATGCCATAGATCTTGGGGACAAGGTGCTTGATGGTATTAATCACTGCGATAGCCTTGATGCACTGGTGCAACTCCTGGATTTGGAAGCGCCGGGAGTGGCCAGAAAGGGGCTGTTTACCGCCCTGGATGAAATCATCTCTGAGAAGGGCCTCGATTTGACCCTGTCTGAGGAGAGCAGGGAAATCATCACTGAAGCCACAGAAAAAGATGGGCCTGTTACCGGTCAGATTACCGGGACGGATTCTGACATTCCCTGGGCCGTCAGATCGGATAAAGAGAAGGCCCTGGAGGCTCTGAAGAGTTCATTTCTGGATTACCTGGTGCAAATGA
>JBPCXN010000234.1:0-2850 GCA_051008495.1 Endozoicomonas sp.
GCCCTTGCAGGGGCAGACCTGAAATGAATATTAACAGCTGCGTGCAAATACTCAACCGGAACGCTCTGCGCGTTCCCGTCTTATATCCCCGCCCGCTTGGGCGAGGGTTTACGACGATTTTGCTAAAACCAGCTCAGGATCTTGTCATGAGATTCCGTCATTTTGACAAACTGCCTGTAGCTCACTGGCGTTGCAAAAATCTGAGAATCACCAGAAATACCTCTGGCAGCAAGATCTGCTTCAAGAGCGTAAAGCTTGAACGAGTGAGAGACATCCTCTAGAACGTCCAGGGCTTCCAGCAGCTGATAGACACCATCTTCAATAAACAGCAGGGAATCGCCTTGCGACAATGAACGCAAACACAGTTCCAGGGGCTGGCCGGTTTTGTTGATTGTATGCAGTGTACTCATCAGAAGTTCAGCACCTTGTCGTGTTTTCGGATAAAAACCGCCAGAGCGTCTTCTTCCAGCAGGGTGTACAGCTGAAGCAGTTGCCCAGGTTCAATGTTGCGTTCATCCAGCGATTCACGATCAACATAGATGGTTTCAATGCCGTAAAGGGGCAGTGACTTGAACATGGCTGCCAGGTTCTTGCGCGGCAAATGCTCTGGTGCCTGACGGTCCAGCAGCTGATAGACACCATCGCCCATCAGAAGCAGGCTGGTGGAAATGTCATAAGAGGCAGAAACCAGCGCCGCATCCAGCGCTTCCCGGGCAGACTGGCCACTGTATGGCGTCCTGGTTGAGACAATACAGACAGATGGGTTCATATCAGGCTCCAAAAGTAATCAGTCGGTCCGCCTCAACCGTTGCTTCCAGCAACTGCCCCAGCCCTGAAAGCTCATAACCGGCTGACAGGTTGCTGCCAGCGAGTTCATACCTTTCTGCCTCTGCATCGTTAACTACCCCACGTCTAAGAGCAGCAGCAATACAGACGACAGCGTCCAGCTCGTGTTCTTCAATAAACAGCCGCCAGTCTTCCGGAAGGTGCTGTTCATCCTGGGGAGGGCTGGTCAGGCGGGAAGCAGTATGTACGCCATCCTGGTAAAAAAAGACCCTGAAAATACTGTGCCCGGCAACCAGCAGTTCACGGGCAAAATTGAGTGCCGTCTGCCCCGATTGACTGCTGCCGGGGGCCCCATAGATGGCCAGCGCGTATTTCATTCTGTGAACTCCTGAACTCCCGGAGCATTCGCCAGTTTACCGGGAGTATTCCTATCCAAAAAAAAGCCCTGCCAGTGGGCAGGGCTTTCGAAAAACTTAGCCTTCGATCAGTCGTCTGCAATACCCAGCAGGTGCAGAAGAGCAGTGAACAGATTATAGATGTTCAGATACAGGGAAACCGTTGCACGGATATAGTTGGTTTCACCACCGTGAATGATACGGCTGGTGTCAAACAGAATAAAGCCGGACATCAGCAGCACGATAGCAGCAGAGAGCGCCATCTGGGCAGCCGGTGCATTAAAGAAGATCAGGGCAATGCTGGCGATGACGGCAACAATCAGGCCGACCATCAGGAAACCGCCCATGAAGGAGAAGTCTTTGCGGGTAGTCAGAACATAGGCAGACAGGGTAAAGAAGACAATAGCAGTGCCTCCAAGAGCCTGCATCACCAGGGACGGGCCATTAGCCAGCGCCAGGTAATGGTTCAGCATCGGGCCCAGAGCGGCGCCCAGCACACCAGTGAAAGCAAAAACAGCTACCAGACCTTTAGCGGATTCCGCTGTTTTATGCACGACGAAAAGCAGGCCGAAACCCACCAGGCTCAGCACCAGGGCCGTCATCTGGCTGATCTGCAGTGCCATGGCAGCGCCAGCGGTCGCAGCGCTGAACAGCAATGTCATGCCCAGCAGCATGTAGGTGTTTCGGAGTACACTGTTGATCTCAATGCCTGAGCCAACATGGGTCGCAGTAGATGCGATGGCGGGAGATTTGCGTTCCATCTGGGTTCCTCTCGTTAGGGGTCTTTACCTGCAGTATACCAAAGCCAGGGGTTGGAGCTATAGTTTTAGATTTGTGACAGTTTGTTAGCATTTCTGACCCGTTGGGCTATCAACTCAAACTCCGCTCCCAGCCATCACAATAATTACTATATTCTTTTGTTTTCAAGGGTTTGACAGACCAGCGTTTTAAGGTAATATTGCTCTCGTTGTCGCGGAGGGATGGCTGAGCGGTTGAAAGCACTGGTCTTGAAAACCAGCGTGGGTTAATAGCCCACCCAGGGTTCGAATCCCTGTCCCTCCGCCAGATTCTTCTAAGTGACTGACCTAAATAGGAAAGTCCCTCAAATGCCGCAAGGTGTCACATTAAGGTGATACATTGAGGCACTCATATCTGGTTAAATCCCGTCACAACACAAAATTCTACTTCCGGATAGCTATTCCAATCGAATTGCGCCCGCTTTTTGGCGGCAAGCGCGAATTTCGCCGTTCTCTACGTACTGACTCGCATACCATTGCGGAGCGTAGAGCCATACAGTTATGGCTCCATACAACTAACCTTTTTGAATCCATGAAAAAGAGAAGAAAAGTACGGACAAATACTGACGGGGGAAAATGGAGTCTCGGTCTGATTTCAATGACCGAGCACCCCGACGGAAGTCGAACATGGGCTGCAGATCACGGCGACCCAATTCTGGAGCGAGAAACCATGGAGTGGGCTAAAGACATGACTCCGGTTTCGGAGGGGCATGAAATACCCTCAGATGCTCACTTCAAAGACCACGTCGACAACTACATTTCTGAACACCTCCAACACAACCCTTCCATCTCGACCAAGACTGTTGACAAATACCGATCACAGCTCGTTCTGGTCAATGCCCTTCTAGATAATCCGGAGCTTTCAAGCCTTA
>JBPCXN010000235.1:0-3282 GCA_051008495.1 Endozoicomonas sp.
AAACTAGCAGAGCACGTACAAACACGCAACCGGAACGCTCTGCGCGTTCCCGCCTTATATCACCGCCCGATTGGGCGATGCTTTACGGCAAATTTGGTAATCAAAAAACCTCTGTTCTCTGTATCATCCACTAAGCTTCTTCAGCAGATACGGGCAAGAGGCCAGTCTGGCAAAGTGGCAAAGCCTGTCTAATGGAGCGTTTTATGACAATATTGCTACGAACTATCCCTGGTCACTCGGAGCTCTACCCTCAGCTGTGTTCAATGTTTCAGAAACCAGACTACGGTTGGTTTGATCATTCCCGGGTATTGATTAAAGGAAGGAAGGGAAACCCGAAAGCGCATGAAAACCACCCCATGGAGGATGAGCTGTAGAGTTGGGTAGAGCCTCCCTTCAAGGTTCGAGGTCCTGTGATCAGACCAGCAAAACCGGGTGTCAGTATGGCGGTAAACCTTTGGACACCCGCTGCCTGATACCGTCAGGGCGCTGGGTTAGGTTGTTGAGTGTGAATGGCCTCAATACCTTCCAAAACTTCTTCCGACAGGCTGAGCTGCGATGACTGCAGATTGCTCTTCAGCTGCTCCAGGGTTGTAGCGCCAATGATGTTGCTGGTAACAAAAGATCTTGAGGTCACATACGCCAGGGCCATCTGGGCCGGGTCCAGGTTATGCTCCCTGGCCAGTCTGACATATTCCTCGATGGCAAACTGGGACTGGGGAGACTGATAACGGCTGAAACGTGAGAACAGGGTGATGCGGGCGTTGGCCGGACGAGTTCCGTTGAGATATTTGCCACTCAGGGTACCAAAGGCCAGCGGAGAGTATGCCAGCAACCCTAATTGCTCACGATGGCTAATTTCAGCGAGGCCGACTTCGAAAGATCGATTCAGGAGGTTGTAGGGGTTCTGAATGCTGACGGGCCGGGGCTGGTGCTTTTCTGCACTGATTCTCAGGTGTTCCATGGTACCCCAAGGGGTGTCGTTGGAAAGGCCGTAGTGACGGATCTTTCCGGCCCTGACCAGCTCATCCAGCGCTCCCAGGGTCTCTTCAATGGGTGTTCCACCCTGGTCTTCCTGATGGGTGTAACCGAGTTGACCGAAGAAATTGGTGTTGCGATCCGGCCAGTGCAACTGGTAAAGGTCTATGCAGTCAACGCCCAGCCTTTTCAGACTGCCTTCCACGGCCCTGTTGATATGCCAGGGCGTCATCAGGCGTCCACCGTCCATGTAGGCCTGACCTGGGCCACAGATCTTGGTGGCGATCACCAGGTCGTCATGGCGGCCTCTCTGCTTCAGCCAGTTGCCAAGGATGGTTTCCGTGCGGGTATAGGTTTCTTCTTTGGGAGGGACCGGATACATTTCCGCGGTATCGATAAAGTTGACGCCGCAATCCGTGGCGCAGTCCAGCTGGGCGAAAGCTTCCTCCTGACTGTTCTGTTCTCCCCAGGTCATGGTACCCAGGCAGATCTCGCTGACCCTGATATCGGTTCGGCCCAGTTGACGGTATTCCATAGGCTGGCTCCAGCTTGTATTGTTTGTTCGTCACTGTAACCTATGGAATGCGCATCAGAAAGTATTCCGAGCTGTTCAAAGCTCCACATTCTTTCCTGTTTCTTCGTTACCTGATTTGGCAGACTCATCTTCATTTTCGTCAGACTTCTCTTCTTTCAGAGAGGCTTTATCTGACGAGGGATCTTCAGTGTTGCTGGCCAGTTGCTCTCCTTCTGGCGCTTCATTGCCCGTTTCAATGGTCTCATCGCTGCTGGCAGCTTGTTCACCTTCCGGGGATTCAATGCTTAGTTCTTTGAGCTCATCGTCACTGGCAGTCTGCTCACCTTTCGGGGTTTCCCTGCCTGGTTCGGTGGCCTTATCGTCGCTGGAAGCTGTTTCACCCAGCGGGGTTTCTTCGGCTGACCCGGTTACCTCGTCACCGCTGTCTGTTATAGCGTCTGATACTTCTCGTGATTCAGTGCTTTCAGGTACATCTTTAACTTCTTCTTTATCCTCAGTCTGAGGTGTCAGAGCAGGTGGGGCATAAAACATCAGGCTGGGGAATAATCCCATATAGCGCTGTGCACCTTTTGCGGCAGCAAGATGGAATTCTGCCTGTGTGTAGATTCTGGTGCGCTTGGCTCGTTCTGCTTCCATCAATTTCAGTAACTGGCCACTGAGTCCGACTTCAGACGAGGGGACTTCGCCAAAAATGTGTAACGGTGGCAGCTGGCCTGAAGCAAGCACGGGGTATTGCCCCTCTTTTTCAAGCCTCTCTACAACCTGGAGAGCGGCATGGGCCAGTGAGTATGTGCCGATCTTCTGTTCTGCCTGCCCGGTCACGTAATACTTAAGAATGTTCTGACCTTCCTGCCAGAATGTCTCGTTATACCCCGGGGGTGCGTTATTTCGCAGCACCTCAAACCCCAGAAAGCCATGAACATTGGCGAACAGGATATCGCTGACGAAATATTTCTTGGCGTAATGAGAAAAGAAGGGTTCCTGGTTAGCTTTATTGAATGCCTGGACCTGCGGCAGCGCATTGATGGCGCAGGCTACCGGGTCATAAATCTGGCCAGAGTATTCCCGCTGTCGGTATGCCTGGCTGGTGTGATCTTCACAGATTATTGAGCCCAGCTGATAATCGCCGCCGTGTTTATTGACAAATGGCGCTTTGCTGGTGACTGGATAGCCGCCCCGGATCTCATAGCCGACGGTTAATGTGGTCAGCTGGATAGCGTTGACATCATCTATACGCTCAATAGAGTCCGGTTCAAGGCTTTCACGGGCAGCCCTGACAACCAGTCGGTCATCTCCTGTCAGTGTTATCAGGTCAGGCGCCTGGACGTTGTAGAGAGCGAGCTGTTCTCGGACTTCGCCAAGGTAAAAGTCCTTTTTCTTCTGGGAGCCAATCAGCAACTTGGCACAATCATCATAACCGGCAATAAAGATGACGAAGTGCCTGACACTCAGGGATTTCTGCTCAGGATTCCTGGCCTGCATCTTGCTCATCAGAGTCCTGGCGGTATTGCCGAGCAGGGTTGGGGGAGAGTCATTGAAACAGATGTTGCCTGGATGAGGAAAATTCTGATAGGCGGAGCCCGAGTGCTCGACCGCAAACTCAATGATATTTTGCGGATTACCGGTTTCAGTCAGCAGCAGGGTGACTGAAGCGTTTGCTTCATAGGCGATCAGTGTCAAGTCGTCTGGATCTCCGGGCTGAGCGGTAGCTGCATGCCTCCAGAGGGAGAGGCAGAGCACCAAAAACAGTAATACAGGTCGTTTCATTGCTT
>JBPCXN010000236.1:0-15266 GCA_051008495.1 Endozoicomonas sp.
CATGGTGCAAGGCTCAAGAGTGACGTACAGGTCACAGTCAACCAGCCGGTAGTTATTCAGAACCCTGGCGGCCTCCTGCAGGGCCAGAATCTCCGCATGGGCTACCGGGTTGCAGCCGGTAATCGGCTGATTGCAGGCACGGGCAATAGCTTCCCCCTTATGGACGACCACTGCCCCTACCGGCACTTCACCCAACTTCCAGCCTTTTTCCGCCTCTGCCAGCGCCTCGCGCATCCAGTGACTGTCATCCTTATCGATCACCTGAGAGTTCATCCCAACCATGAAAAAACCGTTAAAGTATACAGGTAAATGCCGGTTTTCAGGCACATTCCTGCGATGCAAACAGTAGCGATGGAATTCTCCGACGCAATCTGAAAGTGCGATATATACTAAAAGTTAGTTTTCAATATTCCAGATACTGATGTCATACCAGTGGAGGGTATGAACCCATGTCCTACAAACAGAATGTCGAAGAAAACCTGCAGCATTTTGCCGAGAGTATTGGCCTTGGCGAGCTTAGCCTGAATGAGCACGATGCCTGCGGTCTCTGTTTTGATGACACACTGATCGTCAACATGGAGTACCTGGAAGAGGACGAAGCCCTGGTCTTCGTTTCGTCAGTGAAGCCCATGGATGCCCATGACACAGCCAAAACCGCGCTGTTTGAGAAATTACTGTCCCTCAACCTTCAGCATCACAGCATGCAGGGTGCCTTCCTCTCCCTGAACCATGACAAATCTGAAGTGCTGCTGATCCGTTCCATGCAGGCTTCTGCCGATTATGGTTCATTCGAGTCCACCCTGGAAAAGTTCGTCAACACTCTTGAGTGGGTCATCTCCGAAGTGGACGATGTCGCCCAGAACAGCACTCCAGCCCAGAGCACTCCAGCACCTCAACAGCAGGGTCCCGGACCCGGCGATATAGGCATGATGGTCTGACAGGGCCACTGAAAACAGAAAAAGGGGCTGTCATGGCCCCTTTTCTTATTCTGAGTCGTCATTTCACAGTCCTCTATTCTTATATTAAGTAAGCCTTCTTCCCATAAGATCACCGCGTTCGAGTTCAAAGGAGATGAACCGTGCCCCAAGCTCTGAGTTACCTGACCAACGCCTTGCAAAGCGCCGTGGAAAGCAGCCGGCTTGTTGATATCCGGGGCCGGGTTACCGAGGTCCAGGGCATGATCATCAAGGCCGCAGTGCCCGGCGTTAAGATTGGCGAACTCTGTGAACTGATCAGTGCCAGCGGCGAAAAGTCCGGTTATGCCGAAGTGGTGGGTTTCCAGGGGCATGAGACCGTTCTCTCGCCAATGGGCGAAATGATGGGCATTTCCTCCTCCACAGAAGTGATTCCCACCGGCAAAGTGCACCATGTCGGCGTAGGCCCCCACCTGCTCGGGCACGTGCTTGATGGTATGGGAGACCCTTTAGACCCTTCCGCTTTTGAAGGGATAGAACCCGAAGCCTGGTACCCGGTCTATGCTGACAGCCCTGACCCCATGACCCGCAAGATTATCGATCGCCCCCTGCCACTCGGGCTGAGGGTTCTGGATGGCATACTGACCTGTGGCGAAGGTCAGCGCATGGGGATATTCGCAGCGGCCGGTGGTGGTAAAAGTACGCTCTTATCGATGCTGGTGAAGGGAGCCGAAGTGGATGTCACTGTTCTCGCGCTGATCGGTGAACGGGGCCGGGAACTTCGAGAGTTCATCGAGCATGACCTTGGCCCTGAAGGCGTAAAGAAATCCGTAATTATTGTTGCCACTTCTGACAAAGCTTCCATGGAACGCGCAAAAGCCGCCTATACCGCTACAGCTGTTGCAGAATTCTTCCGGGACAAAGGCAAACGGGTTCTCCTGCTGATGGACTCCGTAACCCGTTTCGCCCGTGCCCAGCGGGAGATCGGGCTTGCTGCAGGCGAACCACCAACCCGCCGGGGCTTTCCTCCTTCAGTGTTCGCGACACTGCCAAAACTGATGGAGCGAGCCGGGATGTCAACGACAGGTTCAATCACTGCACTCTATACCGTACTCGTAGAAGGCGATGACATGACCGAACCGGTGGCCGATGAAACCCGCTCTATTCTTGACGGCCACATCATCCTGTCCAGGAAACTGGCGGCTGCAAACCATTACCCGGCAATAGATGTACTGGCCAGCGCCAGTCGTGTAATGAACGCCATCACACCAGCTGAACACATAGCGGCGGCAGGAAAACTCAGGGAGTTGCTGGCCAAGTTCGAGGAAATCGAGCTGCTGGTCAAGGTGGGTGAATACAAACAGGGCTCAGACGCCGTTGCTGATGAAGCCCTGCAGAAGATTGATGCCATAAGGAATTACCTGAAACAGCGTACCGATGAGCTGACGGGCTACGATGAAAACATCCAGAAGCTGCGCCAGGTAGTGGGAGTCTGATAGTTCATGCTGCATGAGTTGTTGAAGATAAAAAATATCAGGGAAAAATCCGCTAACGACGAAGTGCGAAGATGCAAGAACCGGCTGGAGCAGGCCCACCAGGAAGTTGAGAGAAAAGAGCAGGAGCTGCGGGAATACATCGACTGGCGCTGTAAAGAAGAGCAACAGCTCTACGATAATATTATCAACACCCAGGTAAAGCAGAACGACCTCGACAGTCTGAAACACAAAATCGCTGTTCTCAGGGAAAAAGACGTACTGCTGGAACAGGCAGTCGAAGAGGCCAAACAGCAGATCAAGGTTGCCGAAGAGGAGTTGGACAAGGCCCGGGAGGCTCACATGAAAGCCATACAGGCAGTAGAGAAGTTCGAGGAATTCACCCGGGTTCAGGACGAAGAAGCCAAGAAAGAGGCGGAACGCCTTGAAGACCTGGAAATGGAAGAATTTACTGTCCGCCCACGTTTTTAGACTCTAGGAGTCTGTCGGACTTAAGACAGATCACTAAGGGCCTGAGACACTGGCCGGACCCCAGCAAAAAAAGGCACCCAACATGGACGGAATCAACCAGTCAGCCCAGAGCCAGCCGGCTCCTTCCAACAATCAGCAACAGCAAAGCCAGAAAGTGGCGGAGAGCCAGGCCGAGGATTTTGCCAAGCGCCTGGACAAGAAAAAAGACGGAAAAGATTCGAAAAAAGGTGAGCTGGAAGGCAAGAAAGGTGAACAGAGCCTTGAAGCTCTGCTGGCGGAGCGCAGCAAGACAGCCCAGGGCAAACACAAGGATCGTGGCCAGGAGCAGGGGCAACAGGGCCAGCAGGATCAGCGAAACCCGGCAGACTCCGAGCTGCTCGGGCAGGGACAGCTCAGCGATGGCCCCAAAGAGCATGTGGTAGCCCAGACCCGAGAAATACCGCCACAGTCTGAAATTCAGTTAAAAGGCATTCAGCAAGTTAGTGGCCCCAAAGAAATCAATGAAGTGATCAATAAACTGGTGGACAAGATCCATGTATCCGCCAAAGACGCCATCAATGGCGCCGAAGTCCGGCTTTCCATGAAAGACGCCATCCTCCCAGGTACAGAAATCCGCATTCAGCGTATGGGCGGTGAACTGACAGTCACCATGAACACTACTTCCGCAGAGTCCCATAACTTCCTGGCCCAGCATGAAGCCAGCCTGATGAAGAGTCTCAGTGACCGCTTCGGTAACGATAAGGTGCAGGTCAATATCAACATGTCAGGGGGCGGTGGAGAACAAAGTGACGGGCGCTCCAGAGAGGAATACGTCGGCGAAGAAGAACAGCAGGAAGATAACGATCAGTCATGAGCGCCTCGACACTGGAGCTGGAACAGCTTTCGCCGCTGAGAGTCACTCTCGGAAGGTTACTGGCGGTAAGGCAGACAAAATTCCAGACCACATGGCATGACCGGCAGATGGGAATCAGTATCCATCCCCGGCAACCTGAAAACCTCCCCCCCTGGCAGCTGACCCTGGAGGTCAACGGCCACCCCCTCGATGCATTTATCAGCAATAAACTGCTGGATCACCTTCTTCCTGAAGACATGGACCATAGAATCGCTGATGAACTGCCCGATGATCTCTTTCTTGCCGCCCTGACGTTCGCCATGACGCCGTTGCTGCAGGAAGTCAGCCAGCGGCTTGGCACCGGCATCCTGTTAACCGGGTTTGAACAGAGCGATGTCAGCATGATGCTGCCAACTCTTGGGCTGGACATGTCCATAGACGGCATCAGCACACAGATACAGCTTGAGCTGAACGATCTTCTGCTGGCCATTATCAATAGCCTTCCCGCTCATCAAACGGCAATAATGCCCGATATACCCTTCTGGGCAAGTCTTGAACTGGGACGAACCCGGGTACCCGACGCGGATCTGCGCAGCCTGGCCACCGGCGATGTCGTGTTTCTGGATGAGCATATCTCGGGGCAACAGCTGATCATCCGCGTCAATCGCCACATTGCCTTCCTGGCGGAGGCTGAAGGCACCCGGATCACAATCAAACAGAGGCTTCAGACGATGGATGATCAGGCACCGGCAGAAAACCAGGCACCCGAGGAAGCAGGCGTGAACCTCAATGATCTCGCCGTTGACCTGACCTTCGAAGTGGGCCAGCAGCAAATGAGCGCAGCCGAGTTGCAGGGTCTGCAATCGGGCTACGTCTTTGAACTGGATCGTCCGATAGAGCAGCCGGTCAGGGTCAGGGCCAATGGCAAGATGATTGCCGAATGTTCTCTGGTACAGATTGACAACCGTCTCGGGGCTCGCATCACACGCCTGGTCGACTAACGACTAGCCCACCCAGCGTCTGCTGCAAGAATGCAAAGAAACAGCCACAGGTCATTGTCATGGAAGACGGCATACTCAATCTGACCAGCCCGTTTTATTTGATGATACCGCTGGCGCTGATGGCGCTGATTCCCTTTATGGCGGTGATGGGCACTTCTTTCCTGAAACTCGTGGTGGTGTTTTCCATTCTTCGTAACGCCACCGGTCTGCAGCAGATCCCCCCGAACATCGCCATGAATGCGCTGGCCATCATCCTGACGCTCTACATCATGGCACCGGTGGGGTATGAAGCCTATGAAATATTCGCACCGGAAGAGATTAACTTTCAAGACCTGTCCTGGATCGATTCGGTAAAACTGGCGTCAGAGCCTTATCGCCGCTTCCTGAAAGCCAACACCAATGAGAAAGAGCGGACTTTTTTCATGAAAAGCGCCCGGGTGCTGTGGCCGCAGAAATATCGCAAGGAGCTGTCTGCCAATGACTTCATGATCCTGATGCCGTCTTTTGCCATCAGTGAGCTGACCAAGGCTTTCCAGATCGGTTTCCTGCTCTATCTGCCGTTCATCATTATTGACCTGATCGTATCCAACATCCTGCTGGCCATGGGCATGATGATGGTATCCCCAATGACAATCTCTCTGCCCTTCAAGCTGTTGCTCTTTGTGCTGCTGGACGGCTGGACGCGCCTGATACACGGGCTGGTACTGAGTTATGGATAGGAGGCAACATGATTGACGGTGAAGTGATACAACTGACGGCCCAGGCTCTGATGCTAACGCTTATCCTGTCCATGCCGCCGATTATCGCCGCGGCAGGCGTGGGCCTGATCATCAGCCTTATTCAGGCCCTGACCCAGATCCAGGAGCAGACTCTGCCCTTCGCCTTCAAACTGATTGCCGTCATCATCAGTATCTTCGCCACCGCACGCTGGCTCGGTCTGGAGGTTTACCACTTTTCTCTCGCCATCATGACCAAGATCGCGGAGATTTAGATGCTTCTGCCCATCGGCGAGATCAAGGACTGGTTCTACGTCTTTTCCATGACCCTGCCCAGAATCGTCGCCCTGTTTACCCTTATCCCCTTTCTGCACAAACGCATGCTGGGCGGCGCCATGATGAGAAATGGCATCGCCGGCGCACTGGTGCTGTTTCTGCATCCGATGGTTGCAGAGTACAAACCTGAGGAGAGTCTGTCGATCTACGTCACCGCCGGGCTGGTCCTGAAAGAGATATTCATAGGTGCCCTGATCGGCTTCTGCATCACCATACCCTTCTGGGCACTGGAATCCGCTGGTTTCTTCATCGATAACCAGCGCGGTGCTTCCATGGCCAGCAGCCTGAACCCACTGTCCGGGGCGGAAACTTCACCAATGGGTGTGCTTTTCTCCCAGGCTTTTACCGCCATTTTCATGATCAGTGGCCTGTTCCTGCTACTGCTGAAGAGTCTTTTTTTCAGCTACGCCACCTGGCCGGTATTCAGTTATTACCCACAGCTGAATCCGGAAGCAACGCTGTTTTTCCTGAACCAGTTTGACCTGATTATCGGGCTGGCTATGTGGCTTGCCGCTCCAGTCGTGATCTCAATGTTCATTACCGAGTTTGGTATCGCACTGATCAGCCGTTCAGCGCCTCAACTGAACGTGTTTATTCTCGCCATGCCCATCAAAAGTGGCGTTGCGGCCGCCATCCTGGTGGTTTACGTCAGCACCATCCTGACCCTTGCCCGCAAACATGACGAAGGTCTGCCTAAAATCTTCAGGGTGATGGGAGAACTCTGGAAATGAGCGGGGAAAAAACCGAAGAACCCACCCCGAAAAAACTTCGCGACGCCCGTAAAAAAGGCCAGGTGGCGAAAAGCAAGGAAGTGTCCGGAACCTTTGGTCTGATCATGGTGATAGCCGTGATCTGGGCAATGAGCGACACCTACCTGGAAACCATCAAGGAGATGGTTATTCTGCCCTCTACGGTTTACACAGAACCCTTTAACTATGCCTTCAAGGTCGTCACCGAAGGTATACTGGAGAAATCGATTATTCTGATTTTGCCCATGGTTCTGGTGAGCGTGTTCGCAGCAATATTTGGCAATGTCATGCAGTTTGGCTTTTTAATCTCCGGCGAGTCCATCAAGCCGGACATCAAGAAAATCAGTCCACTGGGTGGACTGAAGAAAATCTTCGCCATCAAAAATCTTGTGGAGTTTTTCAAGTCTGTCATCAAGATCGTCTTTCTTTCATTTGTCGTTTATTACGTCATCAAGGACAGCATCGGCGACATGATGAACATGCCCTATTGCGGCAGCAGTTGCATCCTGCCAGTAGCAGGCATCCTTATGAAAAAGCTGTTGATCTACGCTCTGGTCGCTTTTGTGATTATCGCCATCCTGGACTTCATGTTTGAAAAGCAGCAATTCACCAAGCAACAGAGAATGAGCAAGGATGAGGTCAAGCGTGAATACAAGGAGATGGAAGGCAGCCCAGAGATAAAAGGTAAGCGTAAGGAGATTCACCAGGAAATCCTCAACGAAGCAGAAAACACCAAGAAGTCTGATGTGGTGATCAAAAACCCGACTCACCTGGCAATCGGTCTGCACTACAGCCAGGATGAAACCCCACTTCCCATTGTCACAGTCAAAGGGCGTGGAGGCCGGGCAAGGTTTATTCTCAAGATTGCTGAGAAAGAAAAAATCCCCATCCTGGAAAATGTTCCATTGGCCCATGCGCTGTTCAATACTGATGTGGCCAGTTACATACCCAGTGAATTGATTGAGCCAGTGGCGGAAGTGTTCCGCTGGGTGGAAGAGATCAAGGAAAAGGAGAAGCAGTCCGACGGACCATCACCGGGATAACAACGAAGGGTAGTGGGCTAAACCTGTGATTTCTCATCAATCGATTTCAGTGATGACTAGACCTGTAGGCTATCAAGATCACAGGTTTGCCCCACTACCAACAGTTCTTTGTGATCATGAGTACCTGAGGGCACCAGGTCCGAACCAGAAAGCTGCAGATTATCCAGCAAGCCAGCCGTTTCGGCGCTGTCTTTCAGATAACGGCCAAATTCCTCCGTAACCAGCTCTTTGTCCAACCCCCAGAGAGATAATTCCCGTATCAACACCTCAGGCAGCTTATTCAAGTGCGCGACCATTTCACCATTTACTGGTCGCGGAGACCTTTTCAGCAAACCCTGGTACTTCTTGATGAGCTGCCTCACACCAATGTTCAGGGCTCCGTCGCTGTCAGCTCTGGCCTGTGCCAACCCGCTCTCCGCCAAGCTTATTGCCGCACTGTATAACTGTGCCGAAGCGGCGGCAAAATCCTTCTGAACTTTCTCATCGCTCCCCAGGCCTCGTTCGACACGCATTTTTATGGAAGCCAGTAAAGCTGTCGGCCCCTTTGGCGGCAGGAGCGGCTTTCTGGCATGAGTCAGTCGCTTGGGGGTGGGGCCGGAAATATCGACTTTGCGATTATGCAGGCGGGTGCGCCTGACGCCATCAGCCTGACCTCCTGGTGTTCTTCTGAAGACTTCTTTCAGCCTGGTGATAATCCGGTTGATCCCTCTTCCCCGGGTAGCAGACTCTTCGGCAGGCAGCGATGTCTCTTCAGGGGGAACAGGGGGGCAGAGGGGAAGTGCTGGGGAGGCTGGTTGTTTTGTTGCTATCCATGAAGTCAAAACCTTTGAACCATATCAATAGCATAGCTAGTCCAGATCCATTCCCTGCGGGGGCCAGAAGCATGGGTCATAGCTGCTGAAATAACCAAAAATCCATTAGGTAGTTGCTCTTATTGTTGCAAGTTCTATGCAGGAACAGACTAGCGCCATCAATTACATCTGGTTAAAGCTCGCACAAGAGCTTTTCAGAGTGGCCTATTTTCTGATCTTACGGTGATGACCAACATGGCACTGGACAATACTGATCTGAACGAATACAGAGTTGAGCACGACCTTCTGGGTGAAGCAAAAGTACCTGCTTCCGCCTACTACGGCATTCAAACCCAGCGTGCAATGGAAAACTTCCAGATTTCCGGTGTCGAACTGAATCACTACAATAATGTCCCTGTTGCCCTGGCCATGGTTAAGAAAGCCTGCGCCCTGGCCAACCGCGACCTTGGCATGCTCGACCATGCCAAGGCCGACGCTATTGCCGATGCCTGTGACGAGATTATCGTCGGCAAGCTGCACGAACAGTTCACTGTTGACATGATTCAGGGTGGTGCTGGTACCTCCACCAACATGAACGCCAACGAAGTGATCGCTAACCGCGCTCTGGAACTGATGGGTTACCGTCGCGGCCAGTACGAACACCTGCACCCGAACACTCACGTCAACATGGCTCAGTCCACTAACGACGTATACCCAACCGCCATGCGTCTGGCCATGGTTCTGAAGCACAACGAGCTGGTTGTTGCCGCCAAGAGCCTGAGAAATGCCTGCGACGTGAAAGCAGAAGAATTCAAAAACATCCTGAAGATGGGCCGCACCCAGTTGCAGGACGCTGTGCCAATGACCCTGGGTCAGGAATTCAGAGCTTTCTCCACCACCATCGGTGAAGATATTGAACGTATCAAGGACATGGCCAAGCTGCTGTGTGAAATCAACCTGGGTGGTACCGCCATCGGTACCGGCATCACTGCTGACAGCCGCTACGCGCCATTGGCCGTCCAATACCTGTCCGAAATATCCAATCAGGAAATGATCCTGGCGGGTGACCTGGTTGAAGCCACTTCCGACATGGGTGCCTTCGTGATCTTCTCCGGCGCCCTGAAGCGCATGGCGGTCAAGCTGTCCAAGATGAGCAACGACCTGCGTCTGCTCTCTTCCGGCCCACTGTGCGGCCTGAACGAAATCAACCTGCCTGAAATGCAGCCAGGTTCTTCCATCATGCCAGGCAAGGTTAACCCGGTTATCCCTGAGGCCATGAGCCAGATCGCTTTCCACGTGATCGGTAACGACCTGGTCGTGACCATGGCTTCCGAATCCGCCCAGCTGCAGCTGAATTTCGCAGAACCAGTACTGGTTTACAAGATTCTGGAATCTGTACAACAGCTGACTAACGGTATATTCATGCTGTCTGACCGCTGCGTGAAAGGCATTACTGCGAACGCTGACGTATGTCAGGCGTACGTTGATAACTCTGTTGGCCTGGTTACTGCTCTGAACCCATACCTGGGCTACGAGAACTCCAGCCGCATCGCCAAAATCGCACTGCGCACCGGTCGTCGTGTAGTTGACCTGGTTAAGGAGGAAGGCCTGCTGACCGATGAACAGCTGACTGAAATCCTGAAGCCGGAAAACATGGTTGCACCACTGGACCTGAGCTCCAAGATTCACTGAACGCCGCTGCCATGACGATCGCCGGACTGCGCCAGCCCGGCTGATTCGCCAGACATAAAAAAGCCCGACTTCACGCATCGAAGCCGGGCTTTTTTTGTACAGTCCGAAAATCTTTTGAATTTTTCGCAGAACCACAAACTGCGACAACGCCTATACGAAACCTTCCCAGAATCGCCCGTACATTCCACAATTCAAACTAACACTCATTCGTCTAACATTGCGCATTCCGTCAAACACACAGCCGAAAGCGAAACAGACAGAGCACTGACAATCCAACAACGGCCCGGAATAAGCGAAAACCACTCCTGTTAAAGAGGTGGACTAAAAAAGCATGATCTCCCCAACACTGCCGGCCGCAAGTCACAGTGGCGGTATTTAAAAAGTAAACAGAAGTACAAACAAGGCGACGCTTGCACAGCATTGTTGCCAACCTCTGCTACACTGAGATCGAATTCCACAGCCGTTAAGCAACCAATAAGACGATATGACGTGGTTTTATTTGTCGCCTCTTCTGTCAAGAGTGATCCCACCGGCCTGACGGCATTTAATTGTCAATCCAATTACGGCAACTTGTACACCGTGGAGTCGTTATGCAGCAACAGGACAACAAGCAGGAACCTACCGTTTTCATCATTGACGATGATGAGGCCGTGCGTGACTCGCTGAAAATGCTGATGAAGTCTGTAGGTCAGGCCGTAGAAGCATTTTCCTCCCCCGCAGATTTTCTGGAATGTTACGACGAGAACCGCCCGGGATGCATCGTGCTCGATATCCGCATGCCGGGAATGAGCGGACTGGAACTCCAGAACAAACTGAACGAGATGCACTGCATCCTGCCGATCATCTTCATCACCGGGCACGGCGATGTGCCCATGGCGGTCCAGGCCATCAAGGACGGCGCCATGAACTTCATCCAGAAGCCATTCCGTGACCAGGAACTGCTGGATCTGATCAACGATGCACTGAAACTGGATACCCAGCAGCGTCGTGAACTGCTGGAGCATAAGGAGATCCTGCGGCGACTGTCCACCCTGACTGACCGCGAGCGGGAAGTTCTCCATCACGTGGTTGAAGGCAAGGCCAACAAGGTTATTGCTGCAGACATCAACCTGAGCCAGCGCACTGTGGAGATTCACCGTTCCCGGGTCATGGAAAAGATGGGCACCAAGTCTCTGGCGCACCTGGTTCGCCAGGTCATGCAGGTCAAGGATCACCTGGAAGGCGAGTTCAACTTCAAGGTCTGACGCTACACCAGCGGCTACCACTTTGCAGGGCTTTGTGATCGCAAAGCCCGATATTCTCCTGTCCCACTTCGGCAGAATACACTACCTTCACCGGCTTTCAGCAACCCCGACCACCCTCTGGGAGCAGGCCAAAATCCCTTTCCGAAGCCTCCAATTTCGCTTTAGGTAGTCCCCGTACAACGTCAAGTACATCCCTCCATTCAGCAAATCGGCAGCTAATCCTAAACTCCATACGTACTCTGGAGACCGGCTTACAACGCCTGTCTGCTCCTCCACAGACTTTGGGCCCCAAGGCCTATGTCAACCAGAGTGAGATTGAAACAGCATTCAAACCGAACCGTCTTTTAGTACTGAACTAATCATCAAGGCTGCCCCTATGAGTCTGGCGACGAAAGCTACTGTGTATCTTCTGGAACAAGATACAGGTATTACCAATACCATCCGCAGCCTGTGTGATGAGAAATCCATGGAGCTGGAATGTTTTGCTAGCGGGCATGAACTGCTGGGCGCAATGGACGGGCAGTTGCCTGCCTGCATTGTTGCAGCAAATGATCAGCCGGACGGCCAGGCCATAGCGCTTCTGGAAGCGCTGGACAATCGCAGTCAGAAAATCCCCGTGATTATCCTGGGGCATCACAGTGATGTCTCCAGTGCTGTCGCCGCCATCAAGGCCGGGGCCATGGACTATATTGAAAAGCCCACTATTTATGGCCGCCTGGCTGAGCATTTCAGCCAGATGACCCGAAGAACCGCCTCACTGGGCTAAGCCAGCCTGCAGCTGTCGGGCGTACTCCGCCAGTTTCCCCAATATTGCCTTCTGCTCCCGGCCTGCTTCAGGCTGGAGGGCATCCAGGGCTTCCCAGAAGCCGTGAAAGCCAAGAACTCTGTCACTGCCTTCCAGCCGCTGCCTGCGATAAGCCATCCATGCCGACTGTTCCTCTGGTGTCAGAGAGCCGGGAAAGTTTCTCGCCCGGTAAAGGAACAGCATCTCGTCCAGCCGGGCATCATCAAAGGACAGACCAAGCTGGCCCAAGTCTTCAGGGCGGGCTGAACGAACCCGTTGCATCCGGTCTTTATCATCCGGGGAAAAGAAGCCGCCAGAGTAAAGTTGCTGATCTGGATCTTCGGAATGCCTCTCGGGCGGGTTGGCAAAAACAGTCTGAACTTTTCTGATCAGGTCCCGGGCTGAACTGAGTTGCTCGAAATGACGGCTGTGCAGAGACATATTCAGTTCCAGCCGGGCTTTGTCTTCCTCACGAAGAACATTGAGAGGAGCTATAACCGGGCACTTGTTCAGGTGCACCACTTTCAAAGGAATGCGCTCACGCTCATCACCCTCTTCCCTGCGGGTGAACAGCCGCTCCTGAATCTCCTCCACGGACAACTCGAACAGAGGAGTGGGGTCTACAGACAGGTCATAGACGACAACGCCATTCTTATTGATCGGGTGAGCGGCCAAAGGCATAACGATTGCCAGAGACTGACGGGCAGCGCCAAACATGCCGGACACATGAACCAAAGGTTTGGGCTTAACCAGGTTCAGCAGCTGCGCCACTTCCCGCTTGCCCCGGTTGTTAAGGATAAAATTGAAGACTTTCGGCTGGCGCTCCCTGATCAACTTTGCCAGGGCGATAGTGGCTCGCACATCGACCAGAGCGTCGTGGGCGCTGCCAAGATCAATGCCATTGGCAGCGGTCAGATCCTCCAGTTTATAACTGACAAAACCATCTTCCCGCTTGGGCCAGTTAATCCCTTCCGGGCGCAGGGCACCCGTCAAACGCACCAGGTCGATCAGGTCCCAGCGGCTGTTGCCGTTCTGCCACTCCCGGGCATAGGGGTCGTGGAAGTTACGATAGAGACTGTGCCGGACAACCTCATCATCAAAACGGATGGTGTTATAGCCCAGGGCACAAGTCCCGGGTTCCATCAACTCATCATGAATCCGGCTGATGAATTCGGGCTCCACCATGCCTTTGGCATTTACCTCTTGTGGCGAGAGTCTGGTTACCAGAGCCGCCATAGGGTGGGGAAGATGATCTTCTGGCAGACGACAATAGATGTTCAGAGGTTCGCCGATTTCATTAAGATCAGCATCGGTGCGAATGCCGGCAAACTGGGACGGCCAGTCTGTGGCAGGGTCGATACCAAAGGTTTCAAAGTCGAACCAGTAGAATGAGTTCATTCTCTCTTCACCTATCACTTTACAAGTTAATCAACAGGTTGACATAAAAGCCTTCTAAATAACGAGTTTAGAGTACATCTAATATCAAATATTCTATTATTTATATCGCTTATTACAGGCAAGAGTGTGTACATGTGGGTGTACAGACTTGCCAAAGCCGATTTTGTCTACCAATCTGTACAAACTCGTGTTTTTTTATGTACGCAGTATTCTCCCATGCCCCTGTCAGATACCAAGCTCCGCCACCTTGTTGGTAAACCCTATCAAGGTAGGCCTGAGTTGACCGACCGTGATGGCTTAGGTGTCCGAATCAGTAAGCAAGGCACCATCACCTGGCAATATCGTTTCCGCTGGGATCAAAAGCCTGCTCGACTGACTCTTGGGCGCTACCCCGACTTGTGCCTGAAAGACGCCAGAGATCTCCTTCCGGAGATTCGCAACCTTCTCAATCAAGGCATAGATCCTCGACAAACGCGAAGGCCAGGAAGCACTCACCAACAGCAGGCTGATATCAGGGAGTGCGTCGATCAGTTTCTCAGTGTTAGAGTTCCCAACCTCAAAAGAAAAACCCAAGTTCAGTATGCCAGTGTGATGAACAGGTATTTCCTGAATCTCTTTCCTGACAGACCCGTAAATGATATTGGACTTGACGAATGGTTGTTCTGGTTCGATAACATAGCTGCCTCAAGCCCCAAAGTCGCTGCCAACCTGCTAAAAGTGGGAAAAACACTCTTTAACTGGTGTATCAGGCGCCGAATGATTGAGCAACCAGCCCTGATGTCACTGCGAACAGAAGATGTAGGCATGCCAGCAGATACAGGGGAGCGGGTTCTGTCTTTAAATGAATGTGGTGCCATATGGCGAGCCGTTGATCAAACCCGAGCTATTGCTTCTACAACTATCTGTATTAAGCTGTGCATGCTTTTTGGTTGTCGGCAGGGTGAAATCAGGGAGGCTCACAGGAACCACTTTGATATGCAGGAACTACTCTGGACAGTTCCCAGCCAACTGAGCAAGACCAACAAACCTATCCGCCGGCCAATCACTAGTGAAACCAAACGGCTGATATGTCGAGCCTGGTCAATCTACGGTGAAGATGACTATCTATTGCCCGCTGAACAGAACCAGTCCCGTCCAGTAACACCGGCTGTCATCAACAAACTCATCAGAAGCATACGTAGCAAACTATCAGACAGCAAAGAAGTCATTGAACCTTGGCGCTGTCATGACTTCCGTCGTACGATTTCCACCCGATTATCGGAGGCAGGCATCATGCCACATGTCACCGAAAAAATGCTGGGACATGTTCTGACCGGCATCATGTCGGCGTATAACAAGCATGATTGGCTGGAAGATCAACGGAAAGCCTATGAGCTTTGGAATCACAAGATTCTGGCGTCTGTCCATGGCAGACAGTAGATTTGCAAGATTGGAAGGCTTTTCGTTGGTTGGTAGTCCTGCGTCCATGGGCTGCAGGACTACCAATACCTCTAGCAAACCATTCCGAATCAGACAACCAACCAGCTTCCGGTCAGCCCGAACAGGGCTGATTTCAGCTCATCCAGCTGCCTGATCACCAGACTTTGTGGAAACAGCGCCTCCACGGTGGTGACATTGATTCCCAGTCCAATGACCTCAATGCCGGATTGCCCACAGCGTTTCACCAAGTCCAAGACCGGTTGGCGGTGGTCACAATCCGGTGCACCGTCGGTGATCATCAGGATCAGGCGACGTTTGGCGTTAGTCTGAAGCACTTGGTGCACACTGTGCCAGAGTCCGGTGGCCATCGGTGTCGAGTCATG